>NZ_CFHTQA010000026.1:0-51832 GCF_984394615.1 Spongiibacter sp.
TCTATATTTCGGAATCAGGTTTTTCCGCGACGAATAACAGGGCCATTTCACTGGCAGGAAGGAGATATCGGGATATACTGTATATACATACATGCTACTGACAGGGATTGTCATTATGAGCACTTCACCATTCCTTCGGTCATTGCGGGAGCACATGCTAGTGCGTCGCTACAGTTTACGTACAGTAAAGTCGTACAGCTACTGGATCAAGTTTTTCATTCTCTTTCATGGCAAGGTCCATCCGACTGAGATAGGTGGCGCAGAGGTCGAGGCTTTTCTTAGTTATCTCGCCTGCGAACGCCGCGTTTCCGCGGCTACACAAGCTATCGCGCTCAACGCATTGGCGTTTCTCTATAACCAATACCTTGAACAGCCCCTGGGGAGTATCGGTCGATTTCGTCGTGCTCAGCCGCAACGCAAACTGCCAGTGGTATTAACCCGAAATGAGATTGCAAGCCTGCTCAATGCGCTGGAAGGCACACCGAAATTGATGGTGTCGATGCTCTACGCTTCTGGCCTTCGTCGTATGGAGCTATTGCGCCTACGCATTAAGGATATCGACTTCGATAATTTGCAGCTGCAGATATGGCAGGGCAAAGGTGGAAAGCACCGTCTGGTAACGCTAGCGCCTGAGCTGATACCGGCGCTGCGCCGACAGATGGTCGTTGTTGAACGCTACTTAATCGCCGATATAGCCGACACGCGTTTTGCTGGCGTGTGGATGCCTGATGCGTTGGCAAGAAAGTACCCCAACGCCATCAAGAGCCTGGCGTGGCAGTATCTGTTTCCCGCCTGCAGACTCAGCATCGACCCCTACGAGAAATTGATTCGGCGCCATCATTTCGACGAGTCGGCCCTCAACAAGCATATTCGCGCTGCCGCGTTGCGTGCCAAATTGCGCAAGAATGTAACTTCACACACGCTGCGACATTGTTTCGCCACCCATTTATTGCAGGCAGGCGCCGATATTCGCACGGTGCAACAACAGCTGGGCCACAGCGACGTGAAAACTACGGAAATCTACACCCATGTATTGAAACAGGGCGCACACGGTGTGCGCAGCCCCTTAAGCGGCCTGTTTACAGAAGCTTGAGCTATTTCAGCAGGCTGAGGTCGACTTGTTTGTCGGCGTGGTAAGACGAGCGCACCAGCGGGCCGCTGGCCACGCTTTTGAAGCCGAGTTCTTCGGCGATACGGCCAAATTCGTCGAATTCTTCCGGGGTGACAAAGCGGTCGACGGGCAGGTGATCGCGACTGGGCTGGAGGTACTGGCCGAGGGTGATCATGTCGATGTTGTGAGCGCGCATGTCTTTCATGACTTGAATCAGCTCGTCAGCCGTTTCACCCAGTCCCAGCATCAGGCCGGATTTGGTCAGCACATCGGGGCGACGCTCTTTGTATTTTTTCAGCAGGTCGAGTGACCACTGGTAGTCAGACCCTGGACGGATTTTTTTGTAGAGACTCGGCACGGATTCCAGGTTGTGGTTGAACACATCCGGCGCTTCTTTTTCGAGAATATCCAAAGCGACATCCATGCGGCCACGGAAGTCTGGCACGAGTACTTCCACGCGAATACCGGGGGTACGGGCGCGGGTTTCGCGAATGCAGTTGGCGAAATGCTGGGCACCACCGTCGCGCAGGTCATCGCGGTCAACCGAGGTGATTACCACGTATTTAAGCTGCATTTCAGCAATGGCTTCGGCCAGCTCAACGGGCTCGTTTTCATCCAGGGCGTTGGGGCGCCCATGGGCAACATCGCAGAAGGGGCAGCGGCGGGTACAGATTTCCCCCATGATCATGAATGTGGCGGTACCGCCACTGAAGCACTCACCCAGATTGGGGCAGGCAGCCTCTTCGCACACCGAGGCGAGCTTGTGCTTGCGCAGAATTTGCTTGATGCGGCTGATTTCCGGGCTGGCAGGCAGCTTGGCGCGAATCCATTTGGGTTTGGCGGGCAGTTCAACGGTGGGAATGACCTTGACCGGGATGCGGGCAACCTTGTCGGCGCCGCGCAGTTTTTCACCCTGTACGACTTTTTTTACGGCGGGGCGTTTGCTTACGGCGCTGTCTTGGCCTTGCTCACTCATTGCTTGCCTCAGTGCCTGGGTATCAGGCGGGTAGTTGTGTGTCGTCCAGCACGGGGCTGGCACTGTAATCCAGCCGCGTTGATAGATTGGCGGCCAGACTGTCCATCAGTTGTGTTTGCGTGGCGGCGTTTGCATCGCGCTCACTGCGAATATCGGTGACGGCCATGCCGATATGGCCGCAGGGGTTGATACGCTGAAAAACGCTGAGGTCCATATCGACGTTCAGGCTCAAACCGTGAAAGCTGCAACCGCGCCTGACACGCAAACCGAGCTGGGCGATTTTGGCACCGCTTTCGACGTAAACCCCCGGTGCGTCGGCACGCGGGTGAGCGGGAATACCCAGATCAGCCAGGGTCTCTACGATACTCTCTTCAATGGCGGTAACCAAATCCCGAACGCCGATACCGCGTCTTTTCAGGTCGATCAGCACATAGCCCACAAGCTGACCGGGCCCGTGATAGGTAACCTGCCCACCGCGATCGACCTGCACCACGGGAATATCGCCCGGCATAAGAATGTGCTCGGCCTTGCCCGCCTGCCCCTGGGTGAACACGGCATCGTGCTCCAGAAACCAGATTTCGTCGCGGCTGTGCTCGTCGCGCTGGTCAGTGTAGGTCTGCATGGCACGCCACACCGGCTCGTAGGCCTGACGACCCAAACGTCGCTGATGCAGCTCCATCACAGCACCATTTTCACGACGCCGGTCGCTTTCAGATCAACGTGGATACTCTCCAGTTGCTCCACTCCGGTGGCGGTAATGGTGATGGTCATCGACATGAAGCGGCCTTCACGGCTCAGGCGCTCACTGACGCAGTTCTCTGCCAGCGGCGCGGCGTGGCGCTGCATGACGTCCATGACCAGGCCTCGGGCCTCGTCATGGTTGTCGGCGATAACCTTGATGGGGTAATCGCAGGGAAATTCAATTTTCGGGGGTTCTTGCTGACTCACGCGGCCTCTCAGGACACCAGATTGAGGAAGAACAGCACAATGCTGTCCCACAGGCGTTTGAAAATGCTGCCTTCCTCGACGTTTTTCAAGGCCACGAGCGGGGCGCGAACCTTTTCTTCGCCATCAAGGCTCACGACCAGTTCGCCGTATTCGCTGTCGGCGGTGATCGGCGCGGTCAGCACATCATCGACAATCAACTGGGCGTTGAGAGCGTCGACTTTGCCGCGCGGGATAGTCAGGTAGACGTCGTCGCGCAGTCCCAGCGACACATTGGCCTCCTCGCCTTTCCACACTTTGGCATTGGTCAGCTCCGTACCCGCTGAATACAGGTGATGGGTTTCAAAGTAACGGAAGCCGTAGGACAGGAGTTTTTGCGTCTCGCGCTCGCGGCTGCGTTCGCTCTTGGTTCCCATGACCACAGAGATCAGGCGCATGCCTTCACGCTTGGCGGAAGACACCAGACAGTAGCCGGCTTCGCTGGTGTGGCCGGTTTTCAGGCCATCGACGGTGGGGTCGGTCCACAACAGGCCATTGCGGTTGTTCTGGCGAATCCCGTTGAAGGTGAACTCCTTGTCGCTGTAGAGCGCATATTCCTTGTCAAAGCCGATAATCGCCCGAGCGAGAATGGCCAGATCGCGGGCCGAGGTGAAATGCTCGGGATGCGGCAGGCCGTGGGAGTTCATGTAATGGGTGTTTTCCAGACCGAGCATGTCGGCATGGCGGTTCATAATATCGGCAAAGGCCTCTTCACTGCCCGCCAGGTATTCCGCCACGGCAACACTGGAGTCGTTACCGGAGCTGATCACCACGCCTTTGTGCAGGTCGCCCAGGCTTACCTGCTTGCCGACTTCGATCCACATCAGTGAGGAACCGGCAAAAATCGGGTTCTGAGCCCAGGCGTTTTTGCTGATTGTGACCATGTCCTGATTGCTGACCTGACCGCGTTCCAGCTCGTAGCTCAGCACGTAGCTGGTCATCAGTTTGGTCAGACTGGCCGGGGGAAGTCGCTCATCGGCATTGTGCTCGATCAGCACTTCGCCACTGTCGGCATCCATCAGCAGGTAAGCAGAGGCGGCCACGGCGGGCGGCGCCGGAACCAGATTGGGTTGGGCCAGGGCGCTCACCGAGGTGAGTACGGCGACGAGGGCAAACACTAAGCGTTTCAAAACGGGACCTTTCTTCCTATTGAGGTTGCTGTGGCAGTTCGTGCTGCTTCGGAGTTAACGGCGCTCATCCACGATCAGGCTGGGTTCTCCGGTCCAGCGGCTGCGCAACGCCTGCTTGGCCGCCTGTACCGAGGGGTAATCGGGCAGCGGTCCGATGCGCACCCGGTGAATCGCGCGTTCGGCCGACTGCTGACTGGCCACCATAACCGGATACGGCAAGCCGCTGCTGAGCGAGGCCTCTAACTGCTGGGCCGATGTCAGTTGCGAAAACGCCGCCACCTGAAGGTAATACTGGGCGTCGGGGGCGCGGTCTTTGCTGCCGATATTATCCGTGTCAATGACTTCAATTTCCACCGGCGCCGTGCCCTTCTCGGCAAAGCCCAGTTTCACCGCCGCCGCGTAGGACAGATCAATGATCCGGTCTTCGTGGAAGGGGCCGCGATCATTGACTCTGACCACGGCCTCGCGCCCGTTATCGAGATTCTTCACCCGGACGTAGACCGGAATCGGCAGGCTGCGATGGGCCGCCGTCATGTCGTAGAGGCTGTACACCTCGCCATTGGCCGTGCGCTGACCGTGAAACTTGGTGCCATACCACGACGCCACGCCGCGCTGGGTAAAGCCACGGTGATCGTCGACCAGTCGATAGGTTTTACCCAACACCGTGTAGGGGTTGGAGTTGCCTGCCAGACGAATCACCTCGGGCTGAGGAACCGCATCGGCAATGCTGTTGGGGTCGAGAATATCGGCGGGGGCGCCGTCTTTTTCTGTGGGGACCCAAACCGGCCCCGAGTCGCTTACGCGAGTGGGCTGCTGGCTACAGGCGGCCAGCAGCGCTAGAGCAACAATCAGCAGTGTACGCATCAGTTGGAGGCAACCTCACTGTGGTATTTCGCCGCCACCATCTGACTGAGCTGGTGCGCCGCCATGGCATACATGGCACTGTGGTTGTAGCGGGTAATCACATAGAAATTATGCAGGCCCACCCAGTATTCGTCGCCGTCGTCACCGTCCAGTTTCATGGCGGTCGCCTTGGCATCGGCGGCCAGTTTACGATCGCTGCCAATACCGGCTTTCTTCAAGTCTGCAATGGTTTTTACCGGCTTCAGGCCGGCATTGAACAGGCTGTCATCGACGCTCTCTGACAACACGGCACCGGCAACCACCGGCTCGCCATTGCGCCAGCCGTGACGGGCGAAGTAGTTGGCAACACTGCCGATGGCATCGACCACATTGGTAACAATGTCAGCCTGACCGTCATCGTCAAAGTCCACCGCGTAAGCGCGATAGCTGCTGGGAATAAACTGGCCGTAGCCCATGGCACCGGCGTAGCTGCCCTTGAAGCTGAGCGGATCAAAATCCTGCTCGCGCACCATCAGCAGATACTGCTCGAGCTGGCCGAGAAAAAACTTGCTGCGGCGCGGAAAATCAAAGCCCAGTGTCGCCAGCGCATCGACTACACGGTAGCTGCCTTTGTTGCGGCCATAGCGGGTCTCGACACCGATGATGCCCACAATCATTTCAGCGGGAACACCAAATTCCTTTTCGGCACGGGCCAGGGTATCCGCGTGTTCTTTCCAGAATGCCACGCCCTGATCGATGCGGGAGTCCTGAATGAAAATTTTGCGGTAGCGTCCCCAGGTCATCACCGACTCCGCGGGGCGCTCCATCGCATCAATAATAGATTGCTTCTTCTCGGCCTCGGCGAGAATGCCTTCCACCCAGTCGCGGTCGAAGCTGTGTTCCTCGACCATTTTGTTCACAAACTCATCGGCCAGCGCATGCTGGCGGTAATCGGCACTGGCCAGTGCAGGCAGCGCCAGCAGTGTGGCGGCGAAGGCGTGGCGCAAACGCACCGCAGACATCAGATTTAGAAATTTCACCGTCGTTATCTCTCTTTATTTCGGACTGTTCGATCTGCGCTAAGTCAGACCCCTTGCGCGGGCGCAAGACTGGTTATTGGTGCACCAGCCGCTCGTCGGCACAGATTCCCATCAATATGCCAAAACCCACCAACAATGTCACAAGGGAGGTGCCCCCCTGACTGACCAGCGGCAGTGGAACCCCCACCACCGGCAGCAGCCCGGAGACCATGCCCATGTTAACGAATACGTAGACAAAGAAAGTGAGGATAATACTCCCGCCCAACAGGCGTCCGAAGCAATGTTTTGCCTGAGTGGCAATCCACACACCGCGCCCGATGATCAGGCCGTAGAGCAGCAACAGCAGCAAGACCCCGCGCAGGCCGTGTTCTTCCGCCAGTACCGCAATGATGAAGTCGGTGTGGCTTTCCGGCAGAAAATCGAGGTGCGACTGGGTGCCCAGCAACCAACCCTTGCCTTCAAAGCCCCCTGAACCGATGGCCGTTTTGGACTGAATGATGTTCCACCCCGCCCCCAGCTTGTCACTTTCGGGATTCAGCAAGGTGAGAATCCGCTGGCGCTGGTAATCGTGCAGCACAAAGTGCCACATCGGCCACGCCGCCGCCGCCAGCAGCGCCATACACGAGGCCACAAACGCCCAGCTAATACCGCCGAGAAACAGCACGAACACCCCGGAGGTGGCAATAAGAATCGAGGTCCCCAGATCCGGCTGTGTCGCCACCAGAACCGTGGGGACAAGGATCAGAATCAGACTCACCGCCGTGTGTCGCCAGCCCGGCGGCAGCGGATGAGAGGACAAATGCCACGCCACCGTCATTGGCATAATCAACTTGGCCAGCTCCGAGGGCTGAAAGCGGAAGCCACCCAGCGACAGCCAGCGCTGCGCACCTTTGGCCCCCACCCCGACAAAATCCACCGCCAGCAGCAGAATGACCACCCCCGCAAAGGCAAAGGGCGCCCAGCGCTGAAGCTGCTCGGCGTGAAGCTGTGCGACCAGCAACATCACCACAAAGGCGACGGACAGGAAGCGTCCCTGACGCAGCACCACGGCGCTGTTCTCATCGCTGGCGCTGTACAGCACCGCCAGTCCCACACCGCTGAGGATCAACAGCAATACCAGCAAAATCGGATCGATACGCAGGCGCTGAGACAGGCTGCGCTGGCTGTGCATAGGCCCGGCGCCACCGGGTAACTGGCGCAGGAAATCGGAATTATTCATCGCTCTTTACCTCGGGAACCGGCGCCACTTGATCGGCACCACTCAGGTAGGCATCAATGACCGCCCGCGCGACCGGGCCAGCCACCCCGCCACCGCTCTCGCCGTTCTCGACGATAACCGCCACCGCGATCCGGGGATCTTCCACCGGTGCGAAGGCCACAAACAGGGCGTGGTCGCGCTTGCGCTTCTCCAGTGCCTCGGAGTCGTACTTTTCACCCTCGGCGATACTCACCACCTGCGCGGTACCGGTTTTGCCCGCCAGGCGGTAGTCGAGGCCACGGCGCAACGACCGGCCCGTGCCGCGCACACCGTAGATCACTTCCTCCATGCCGCGTACGACAGCATTCCAGGCGCTCTCGGGCACATCTTCCATTTTGCCCAGCAGCGGCGCTTCAACCGGCTCTCCCGCCACAGACGCCAGCAGGCGCGGCGCGCGCAGCTCTCCACGAGAGGCAATCACCGAGGTCGCCACCGCAATCTGCAGCGGCGTGGCCAGCATAAAGCCCTGACCGATGCCCACGTTGATGGTCTCGCCGGGATACCAGTGGCTGCCACGGGTAGCCTCTTTCCACGCTCGCGATGGCAGCAACCCGGCACGCTCGTTGGTATTGTCGATGCCGGTCACATTGCCCAGACCGAAGCGCGTGCCAAAGTCATAAAGACGGTCAATGCCGAGTTTGTAGGCCAGTTCGTAGAAGTAAACATCGCAGCTTTCTGCAATCGCCTCGTTCATGTCGACATAGGTGCCGTGGCCGCCGCGCTTCCAGTCACGATAGCGGCGGGTGTCATTAGGCAGACTGAACCAGCCGGGATCCGCAAAGCGGGTCGACGGGGTCACCACACCGTAATACAAACCGGCCAGTGCCCAGACCGGCTTGATGGTTGATGCCGGAGGGTACTGGCCCTGCAAAGAGCGGTTGTACAGCGGCAGATCGGGATCTTCCTGCAAGGCGCGGTAGTTTTTACTGCTGATGCCGTTAACAAAGAGGTTGGCGTCGTAACTGGGCGAACTGACCATCGCGATAACCCCGCCGGTAGCGGCATCGATCGCCACGACCGCGCCGCGTCGCCCCGCCATAGCTTTCATGGCAATGCGCTGTACACGGGCATCGAGGTGTAAGCGAATATCTCCGCCGGGCAGCGGGTCATGGCGCTCCAGCACGCGCAAAATTCGGCCGTGGGCGTTGCTCTCCACGTTTTGATAACCGACAGTGCCGTGCAGCAGATCTTCGTAGTATTTTTCCAGACCGATTTTGCCGATGTGGTGAGTGCCGCTGTAGTTGACCGGGTCGATCTCGTCGACCTCGCGCTCGCTGATACGCCCGACATAACCCAACACGTGGGCAAAGAGTTCACCGTGCGGATAGTGGCGCACCAACTGGGCATTCACTTCAACGCCGGGAATTCGGTGGCGGTTGACCGCGACCACCGCGATTTCTTCTTCGGTGAGGCGGAATTTAAGCGGCACTTCCTCATAGGGGCGACGACGGCTCAACCGCTTTTCAAACTGCTGAATGTCATCGTCATCGAGTTCGATCAGCTCGGCGATAATCGCCAGCGTGTCATCCAGCGATTTCACCCGCTCGCGAACAACGGTGAGCGTATAGCTGGGAATATTCTCAGCCAGCAGAATGCCGTTGCGATCAAAGATAAGACCGCGCTTGGGGGCGATGGGCATCAGCTGAATGCGGTTGCGATCCGACTGGGTTTTGTACACGTCGTAGTCGATGATCTGCAGCAGGGTATAACGGTAGACCAGTACCCCGGTCATCATCACCAGCATCACCGCGCACACCAGCATGCGGCGCTTGTAAATGCTGCGCTCGCGGTAGGTGTTTTTAAGCAACTGCCGTCGGTGTCGTCTGGCCATTATCAGCGGTGGTAGGGGTGATTGGCGAGTATCGTCCAAGCGCGATACAACTGCTCGGCGAACATAACTCTAACCAGTGGGTGTGGCAAGGTCATTGCCGACAGCGACCATTTTTCTGCAGCCGCCGACAGGCATTCGCTGGCGAGGCCGTCGGGACCGCCCACCAGAATACTCACGTTGTCGCCGTCCATACGCCATTGATCCAGTGAACTCGACAGCGACTCGGTGCTGATCGAGCGCCCTTTCACATCCAGCGCAATAATACGATCACCTTTGCCCACGGCGGCCAGCATGGCCTCGCCTTCCTGGGTAATCGCACGGCGAATGTCGGTGTTCTTGCCGCGCTTGCCCAGCGGCAATTCGCGGATATCCAACTGCACGTCGGCGGGCAGGCGTTTGCGGTACTCGGCAACACCGGCCTCGACCCAGTCGGGCATTTTACTGCCGATACAAATCAGGCTAACTCTCATCACCGCCGCCAGCCGGAACTTGCCAGAGGCGCTCCAGATCGTAGAACTGACGGGCTTCGGGCAGCATGACGTGAACCACCAGATCACCGAAGTCCACCAGAATCCAGTCGGCGCTCTGCTGACCTTCCATACCCAGCGGCGTATAGCCGGCCTTTTTGGCCTCGACCCAGACATTGTCGGCCAGAGATTTAACATGGCGGGACGAGGTGCCGCTGCACACCACCATGTAGTCGGTCACACCACTGATGCCTCGCACATCCAGGGTGGTGATATCGCGCCCTTTCACATCTTCAAGAGCGTCGATGACCCGCTTTTTCAATTCCTCAACGGCCATTAATTTAGGCTTCCTGTTTTACTGGTTTGCTTACTTGGTTTGATAAAGGCCCCAACGGGCAATGTGTGCTGCCACAACATCGGGCAGCAAATAGCGAATCGAACGGCCGCAGGCGACACGCTCGCGAATATCGGTGGCAGAAATCGGCAGCTGGCGCAGGCGGACACTGGCAAACTTGCCAGCGGGTTCACTTGCCAGATCAGCCACATGCGACACCCGGCGCGCATTCATCGCCATCGCCACTTCCGGCGCCGCCTCGAGCGGGTAATCGGCGCGTTCCAGCACCAGCAGATGGGCGTAATCAAGCAGGGATGACCACTGCTGCCAATGTTGCAGCCGGGCGTAGGCATCGCTGCCCACGACCATGGTCAGGGTCACCGCCTCACCCAGCTCGGCGCGCAAGTCGCGCAAACTTTCTACGGTGTAGGACGCCGCATCCCGCCCCAATTCGCGATCATCCACCCGTAAACCGGGCTCACCCTCTACCGCCGCCTGCACCATGGTCAGGCGCTGTTGGCTGCTCGCCCCCGGCTCGCCGCGCAGCGGAGGACGGTGACTGGGCATCAGGCGCAGCTCGTCTGCGCCCAGCAGTTCCTTCAGTTCGATCGCCGAACGCAGGTGGCCGTGGTGAATGGGGTCAAAGGTGCCGCCAAACACCACAATGTGGCGATGTGGAGTCGTCATGAGCGGCGCTTAGCTGCGCACGTGTCCGTCGCCGAACACGATCCACTTCTGGGAGGTCAGGCCTTCCAGCCCCACCGGACCGCGCGCGTGAATCTTGTCAGTGGAAATGCCGATCTCCGCACCGAGGCCATACTCGAAGCCGTCGGCAAAGCGGGTGGAGGCATTGACCATCACCGAGCTGGAATCCACCTCACGCAGGAAGCGACGCGCCAGCGTGTAGTTCTCGGTAACAATCGACTCGGTGTGGCCGGAGCTGTAGCGGTCGATATGATCCATGGCTTCGTCGATACCGGCGACAACTTTGACCGACAGGATCGGCGCCAGGTATTCCGTCGCCCAGTCCTCGTCACTGGCTTCCACGGCACCCATCAGCACCTGACGAGTGCGGGGACAACCGCGCAGCTCCACGCCCGCCGCCTGCAGATCTTCCGCAATGGGCGGCAGCACTTCTTCAGCGCGACTCTCGGCAACCAGCAGGGTTTCCAGCGTATTGCAGGTGCCAAAGCGTTGAGCCTTGGCGTTCAGCACAATGGCCCGGGCTTTGTCGGCATCGGCTTCATCATCGATATACACGTGGCAAATGCCGTCCAGGTGTTTGATCACCGTCACCTTGGCATCGCGGGATATGCGTTCAATCAGTCCGTTGCCACCGCGCGGAACAATCACGTCGACATACTCGGGCATGGTGATCAGCTCACCCACCGCCGCGCGATCGGTGGTTTCCACCACCTGTACTGCCGACTCGGGCAAGCCGGCCTGACTGAGGCCGGTCGCAATACAGGCGGCCAGCGCCTGATTGGAGTGAATGGCCTCGGAGCCGCCACGCAGAATGGCAGCATTGCCGGATTTCAGGCAGAGACTGGCCGCCTCGGCCGTCACATTGGGACGGGACTCATAAATAATGCCCACCACGCCGAGGGGCACGCGCATTTTACCGACCTGTATGCCACTGGGGCGGTAACTCATATTGCTGATTTCACCCACCGGGTCCGGCAGCGCCGCAACTTGCTTCAGCCCTTCAATAATTCCGTCGATACGCGCCGGGGTCAGCGCCAGACGATCCAGCATCGCGGCATCCAGACCCGCGGCTTCGCCGGCTTGCAGATCTTTCTGATTGGCCTCGGCAATGGCTTGGCGCGAAGCGTCCACAGCCTCGGCGATCGCCGCCAGAGCCCGGTTTTTGGCGCCGCTGTCTGCAGCAGCCAGAACACGCGCAGCGGCGCGGGCCTGCTGCCCGAGCTGCTGCATGTATTGTTTGATGTCCATCGACGCAAATCCCCTTGAAACAGTGCGCGTGGCGGGTATTGAGAAAAAGGCGGACAGTATACCGGAATGGGCGGGGACTCACTACGCGCCAGCGACGCGCAGTGCGCGGATGGGCCCGGCCTAGCCGGAGACGCGCTCCAACAGTTCGTGCAAAACATCGAGGCGCTGCAGCGGATCATCCACTTCCAGCAAGGGGTACACATCGGCAGGTTCAAGTGGCAGCAGTTGTGCGAGCCGATTGACGAGGTCGCCTGTGCCGCTGACCTCGCCACTCATCCCCATGCGTTGCACGTGGGGGTGATCGAGCAACTGCGACAGCAACGCCGCCAACTCATCGGCCTCTTCGGGCAAAGGAATATCCTCGACTTCGTCGAGCCACTCCACGGCTCCGCGATGGAGACCGCTGGCATCCTGCGCACTGCTGTGCAGACGGAAACGGCGACCGCCTTCCACCACCAGCCCCAGTAATCCATCATCAGTCTGATCCCAGTCGACAATGTGGGCCTCGCAGCCGACCACGGCCAGTTGCGGGCGCTGATCGTCGCCGTTGACTTCACTGCCCTGGTGAAGGTGAATCACCCCAAAGCTGGCTTGCTCCCGCAGGGTGCTACGCACCAAATCGAGATAGCGCTGTTCGAAAATCCGCAGCGCCATGCGCCCGCCCGGAAACAGCACCGAGCGCAAGGGGAACAGCGGGTAGTCGTGTTGGCGATCAGCGGCCATTGGCGTCTTCCGCCCCCAGCGGTTTCACCAGCAGAATCAGCTTGGGCAGCAACAGCATAGCGCCCATCAGCGCCGCCACCATCGCCAAGCCGGTGAGCAGGCCAAAGTAGATACTCGGCGTGAAGTTGGACAACGCCAGAATACTGAAGCCGAACACGATGATGACCGAGGTGTAGTACATGGCCTTGCCGATACTGCCGTGACAGCGGTACATGGTGGCGAGATAGTTACGGTCTTTGGGGAATTCCGAACGGAAACGATGCACGTAGTGGATGGTATCGTCCACACCGATGCCGACAGTAATCGCCGCGATGGTAATGGTCATCATATCCAGAGGAATACCCACCAGTCCCATGCCGCCGAGCACTGCACCGGCGGCCAGCAGATTGGGCGTCAGCGCAATCATGGCCAGACTGAAGCTGCGGAACAGCACCACGAACATGGCGAGAATCGCGACAAATACCGCCGCCAGCGTCAGTATCTGCGAGGTAAACAGGCTTTGCAGCATATTGTTGTACAGCACCAGCAGGCCGGTCAGGCGCACCTGATCTTCCTCAAAACCCAGTTCGTCAATCAGGTGCTGACGAACGTCTTTCAGCAACTGGTCGCGGTGCAGGCTGTGGCTGGTTTCTTTCACGCGCAGACTGATCCGCGCCTGGTCGGCCTCCACCGACAGATAGGGATCGACCAGAATATTGGTGATCGACTCGGGCAGCGAACGCTGCGCCAGTGCCAGTTGCAGGTCATCGACATTACCCATGACAAGCTGCATCAGTTCATAGAAGGTCGCCAGCGACAGCACTTTGCCGGTTTCGGGCAGGCTATCGAGGTAATCGTGCACCTCCTTGATCCGGCGCATACCGGCCACAGTAAACCACTCGCTCTGCGGAGAGCTGGCAGCGCCACCGCCAAAGTCATCCCCGAAGTCCTCGCCAAAATCGTCGGCGAAATCATCTTGCGGCGGGGCGAAATCGTCGGCATTGCTGAAGTCTTCGGAGAAGGCGTCGTCGAATTCACCGCCGTCGGACGGAGCCGATGCCACATCAGGGCGATCCAGAATCACATCCAGACCAATGGTGCCGCCCAGTTCGGCGTCGATGGTCTCCATGCCCTGATAGATTTCGGTGTCTTCGTGGAAGTAGTCGATAAACCGGTTTTCCACTTTCAACTGGCTGATGCCCCAGGCACTCGCCACCAGCATCACCAGCGACACAGTGATAATGGTACCGCCGAAACGTTCAGTGGCGCGGGCGAAATACAGCGTCAACGATGCGTCGCCACTGTCGCCGCCTTTTTCATCGCGGGTCGGCAGCAGCATGAGAATACAGGGCAGGATCAGGAAGCTGAGCAGCAGCGCTGAGGTCACCCCCATCGTCATCATCCAGCCAAAATCGATCACCGGACGAATGCCGCTGATCACCAGCGAGGCGAATGCCACAAGCGTTGTCAGTGCGGTGTAAAAACAGGGCTTGGCCATCACGCGCACGGTTTCGCTGACCCGCTCCATCTGGTTGCTACTGGGCGACAGCGCGGCAATTTCGCGATAGCGCACCACCAGGTGAATGGTGATCGCCAGCGTGATGATGAGCAGCAGTGCGACGAAGTTGGCCGAAATCACCGTCAGTCGCCAATCGAGGAAGGCCAGCAGCCCCATCATAAAGACCACGGTGGCCACACAGTTGAGCAGAGGAATGAGTACCCAGCGCGGACTGCGGAAAATCACCAGCAGCAGGAAAATAATGAAGGCGAGAATGCCACTGCCGAACACCTTCAGATCGCTCTTCACAAAGTCGATCATATCGACAGAGATCATCGGCACACCACCGAGGAACAGGCGGGCACCGTCGCGATAGCCATCCAGCACGTCGCGCGCCTTGGCAACCAGCACCTCCTGACGCTCGTGCACCTCGGTAACATAGTCGTCGAAGATATTTTCGACCCGCTCCAGCTCTGCCTGCTGCTCCGGGCTCAGCGTTTCAAGCTTGGCCTGCTGACGCAGGGCATCGCGCTCGTTTACCAGTTCAAAGTAGCGCTCGTCACGCTGCAGATTGACCTGCAGGGCGGTGGTACTGCCGTCCGGGCTGGTCAACAGGGAACGGTAGATCGGGCTATTGGCAAACTCTTCCCTCGCCATTTCCACATCGGCGGTGCCCTTGCTGAGCATCGGGATATTGCCGGAGGTCACATCGCTGATACTGACCGGCGGGCTCTGCAACAGCGGCACATCGAGAATCGAGTTGATACTCGACACGCCCGGCAACTCTGCCAGCTCATCGCGCAACTTTGCCAACGTATCCAGCGTTTCCGGCGCGTACAAATCCGCCTCGGGCTGATAGGTCACCAGCAGAAATTCTTCGGTCTGATAGCGCTTGCCTATCTCCCGAAAGAAATCCAGCGAGGTATCACCCTCCAACACCAGTGCTTCGGAGGACGCGTCCAGCTTCATCTGGGGAACATAGCTGCCCAGAAACGCAATCAGGCCAAACAGCAGAATCAACACCCACAGGGCATTGCGCAGAATAAGCGTTTGGTAAAGGCCGGCGAGGCGCGCTGTCATTGTCGTTCCTTATTCTCTGTAAGCGGGCTTGGCAGCGCCCATGGCGAGCCGGTTTATTCCCCCCAACGGGGTACCAGGCTCTGTTCAATATCGAGGTGGTCGAGAATTCGCGCCACCACAAAATCCACGATGTCGTCCACCGACTGCGGACGGCGGTAAAAGCCGGGAGACGCGGGCATGATCGTCGCCCCCATCTGGCTGAGGCTGAGCATATGTTGCAGATGAATGCTGGACAAGGGCATTTCCCGCGTGACCAGAATCAGCTGCCGCCGCTCTTTGAGCGCGACATCTGCGGCGCGTTCAATCAAATTATTGCTGGCACCGCAGGCAATAGCCGAGAGCGTGCCGGTGCTGGCCGGGCAGACCACCATCCGCGTCGGCGCACCACTGCCAGAGGCTACAGCCGCCATCCAGTCTTCCGGACCGTGAACCTGCAACTGATCGGGCGGGCAGGCAAAACGCTCGACAAGATACGCATGCAGGGCCTGTGGCTTGGCGGGCAGCGTGTCGTCAGTCTCGGTGGCCACCACCAGCAGCGCGGCCTTGGAAATCATGAAATGCACCGGGCAGCCCGCCGCCAGCAGACACTCCAACAGGCGCAGACCGTACTGTGCGCCCGAGGCGCCGGTGATGGCGAGCGTGACAGCCTTCATGCCGTTTTCCTGTTGCGGAGCGATTCCAGCAGGCGCTGATGAACGCCGCCAAAACCGCCGTTACTCATTATCACCAGATGATCACCCGGCTTGAGCGCCGCCGTCAGGCTCGCGACACAATCATCGAGATCCGTACTCAAGCGAGCGGGCACCTGACTGCCCGCGATAACCGCATCCAGCGACCAATCCAAACCGGGCGGCTGATACCACAGCACCTCGTCCGCCGCTGCGGTCGAGGCCGCCAGCCGGTCGCGATAAATACCCATACGCATGGTATTCGAGCGCGGTTCAATCAACGCAAAAATCCGACCGTCATCCTGCACCCGCCCACGCAGCCCCTGCAAGGTGGTTTCGATAGCCGTCGGGTGGTGGGCAAAATCGTCATACACCGAAATACCGTCGATACAGCCGAGCAGCTCCATACGCCGCTTAACACCCTGAAAACGGTTTAATGCGGCAATGGCATTTTCGGGTGGCACGCCGACATGACGTGCAGCGGCAATCGTCGCCAGCGCATTGGCGACATTGTGTGCGCCGGTATGAGACCAGCAGATTTCACCCAATGGCTGCCCTTTAAAGCAGACCGTAAAGCGCGAGAAGTCGGCACTGGCATCGCGGCTCTGCCAGTCATCATCGCAGGCAAAACGCTCGACTTCGCTCCAGCAGCCCATGGCCAGCGTTTCGTCAATAGACTCCACCCTCGCCGGGGCAATAATTCGCCCGGTGCCCGGCACCGTGCGCACCACGTGGTGAAACTGGCGCTGAATCGCGTGCAGATCATCAAAAATATCGGCGTGGTCAAATTCGAGGTTATTGATAATCAGGGTACGCGGGCGGTAGTGAACAAACTTGGAACGTTTATCGAAGAAGGCGCTGTCGTACTCGTCGGCTTCAATGACAAAAAAATCGGACTGACCCAGACGGGCCGACTGACCAAAATCGGCGGGCACGCCGCCAATCAGAAAACCCGGCTGGTAGCCGCAATCTTCCAACACCCAGGCCAGCATGCTGCTGGTGGTAGTTTTGCCGTGGGTGCCGGAACAGGCCAGTACCCAGCGGTCTTGCAGCAGTTGCTCACTCAGCCACTGAGGGCCGGAGGTATAGCGCAGGCCGCGCTCGAGCACGTACTCCACCGCCGGGTTACCTCGCGACATGGCGTTACCCACCACCACCAGATCCGGCGCCGGATCGAGATGACTGGGATCATAGCCCTCCATCAAGGTAATACCCTGCGCTTCGAGCTGTGTACTCATGGGCGGGTAGACATTGGCATCGGACCCGGTCACGCGGTGCCCCAGCTCCCGCGCCAGAATAGCGAGGCCACCCATAAAGGTGCCGCAGATTCCCAAAATATGAATGTGCATTGCGTCTGCTTCGGCCGATAATCGTGGGGGGCATGGTATCACCGGACCCGAACAAGCTCTACGGCCCACAGCGTGCGCCAATTTTGGTAATCACCCTCGCAGCAGTTTATAATCCCCGCGAATTTTTCAACCCCGCAATCTCACAAGAAACGGACGACCACCATGAGCTACAACTCTATTCCGGCAGGCAAAGAGCTGCCACACGACATCTTTGTTGCCATCGAAATCCCCGCTAACAGCAGCCCCATCAAGTACGAAATCGACAAGGATTACGACGCACTGATGGTTGACCGCTTCATGGCAACCCCGATGTTCTACCCCGCCAACTACGGCTACATCCCCAACACCCTGTCTGAAGATGGCGACCCGCTGGATGTACTGGTTGTTACCCCTTACCCCGTGGTTCCCGGCTCTGTGATTCGCGCCCGTCCTATCGGCATCCTGAACATGAGCGACGAAGCTGGCCAGGACGCCAAACTGCTGGCCGTTCCCCACGACAAGCTGAGCGTACTGTACAAAGACGTCAAAGAGCCTTCTGATCTGCCCGAGCTGCTGATCCAGCAAATCGAGCACTTCTTCGAGAACTACAAAGACCTCGAAAAGGGCAAGTGGGTGAAAGTTGACGGCTGGGCAGGCAGCGCCGAAGCCATGGCCGAAGTGGAAAAAGCCGCTGCAGCCTATAAAGGCTAAGCGACATACCACGCAAAAGCCCGGCACACCGCAAGGTCTGCCGGGCTTTTTTTTGGGCCGCGACAATTTGCCTCTTTTCACCGGACAACCCTTGACCCTATAGTAATCTACAAGGTTTATGCTTGACCCATGTTCCCCACTTTCAGGAGCGCACCATGAGTCAACTTCGCATCGGCGAACTCGCCAACCGCCTGGGCTGCAGCGTGGAAACACTGCGCTACTACGAGCGCGAAGGCCTGCTTCAGGCCACCGGGCGCAGCGGCAACGGCTACCGTTTTTACAACCATCAATCTGAGCGCCAACTGGCCTTTATTCTCCGCGCCAAAACCATGGGTTTCAGCCTGGAGGATATTCGCGAATTGCTGGCGATTCGCGTTGATCCCACCGCTAACTCCTGCGGCGACGTGCGCAGTATTGCCGAGAGCAAGCTGGCTCAGGTCGATCGCAAACTTGCCGAACTGCAAGCCATGCGCGACGCACTGAGCAAAGTCGTTCACGCCTGCTGCGGCGGCGATGTCCCCGCCGACCACTGCAGCATTCTTCACGCCCTAGAACCTGAAGAGCCCGCGATGGAGCGCGCCCGATGATGGCATTTCTGGAAAATCTCTACCTGCTCAGCCTGGACGCCGCTCCCCTGCTGGTCTTCGGTCTGATTCTCGCCGGTTTGATGAAAGCCTGGCTGCCCGCGGCGATGCTTGAGAAACAGCTCGGCGGACCCGGCGTCGGCCCAGTGGTCAAGGCCGCATTGCTGGGCGCCCCCATGCCACTGTGCAGCTGTGGCGTTCTGCCGGTGGCATTGGGGCTGCGACGGGCTGGCGCCTCCAAGGGGGCCACCACGTCGTTCCTGATCTCCACACCGGAAACCGGCGTCGACTCGATTTCCCTGAGTTATGGGCTGCTCGGTCCTGTGCTGACCATCGCTCGCCCTGTCGTTGCCGTGATTAACGCAATAGCCGCAGGTCTGCTTAGCGGCTGGGCCGACCACAGCGCCCCTGTCAAACAGCAAGAGGAGCAATCCTGCTGTTGCAGCAGCAAGAAAGCCGACGCCGCATCCAAAACCAGTTGGAAGCAGGGACTGAGCTTTACCTTCGGACGTCTGCTCGAAGATATGCTGCCTTGGCTGCTGGTCGGGATGTTCTTTGCCGCGGCCGTTCAGACCTTCGTGCCCGAGGCCTGGCTGGCCGAATGGGGACGCGGTCCGCTGGCAATGATTGTGATGGTGCTGATCGGCATTCCCATGTACATCTGCGCCAGCGCCTCAACGCCGATCGCGGCGGGCCTGCTGCTTGCAGGGGTCTCTCCGGGTGCGGTACTGGTCTTCATGCTGGCGGGCCCCGCCAGCAATATTGCCGCTGTAGGCATGGTCTACAAGGAGTTGGGACAGCGAGCGCTGATCGCCTACCTCGGTACGGTATCGACCATCAGCATTGCCGCGGGATTGATTCTGGACGCCCTGATCGCACAGTTCGGCTGGGAAATTGCGGTTGCCCACGGCAGCCACAGCGCCATGTTGCCGCAATGGATAGCGATTGGCTCTTTGCTGCTGCTAGCGGTGGCCGCAGTCAAACCGCTTCGTCAGCGCAGCCTGGACCGCCTGCTGGCGGCCTGAGGTCTAGCTGGCGACGTTGGGCTTGGCCTTTAGCAGGCGCTGATACAGCTTGGAGTTTTTGTGAATGGATTTGTGTCTGGCGTAGGCTTCAACCGCCTTCTGCCAGGCCTCTTCACTGCCGTGCGCATTGAGCGAGAAGCTGGTGCACACGGTTTTGTTTTCCAGTTTGGAGGCAACGCCCACCTGAAAAATAGGGGTGAGATTGCCACTCTTCTCCGTTTTCAGCAGATAGCTGATGCCGCGAACCGTACCGTCCGGTTTGAAGCAGCGGTCTTCCTTGGTTTCTTCCAAAAAGCGTCGCTGTTGGGCTTCTAGCTCTTCATCCCGGGCAATGGCTTCCTTTTCCACAACTTTCATGGCGCGACCATCCAGTCGCTTGCCGTCTTTTTTCAGCGAAAAATATTCCTGATACAGTTCACCGGCAACGGTACGGCGTACTCTGTAGCCGTAAAAAGCCTTGTTATCCAGTAGCTTAACGCTCACAAGCACCTCGTCTTTTTTGCTTTTCTTATTATGGGGTCAGTCGACAACGCTGCAGGCAATCGAGCAACGTCACAATACAAAACATGTGTAATCTAACCGCTCTGACGAAATAATCAAGCCGCTATGCCGAATTACGTGATCTGGGTTCAAAAAGCGGGGTCAGCCGTCGCCGTTGATCTGCTGATCCATATTCAAGGCGGGAATGTCTTTGGACGTCGTGCCCACAGGTCGAGCGGGAACGCCCGCAACGGTGGTGTGTGGCGCCACGGCATTGAGCACCACACTGCCGGCGGCAATTTTGGCGCCCTCACCAATGCGGATATTACCCAGCACTTTGGCACCGGCAGCAATCAGCACCCCGTCGTCAATCTGCGGGTGTCGGGGTCCGCGGCCACTGCCGCAACCACCCAGCGTGACCGAGTGCAGCATGGAGACGTTATTGCCGATGACCGCGGTTTCTCCAATCACCACACCCGTAGCGTGATCCACCATGATACCGGCGCCAATGCGGGCAGCCGGGTGGATATCGACATCAAACACCGTTGCAATGCGGTTTTGAAGAAACAGCGCCAGAGATTCGCGCCCCTGTCTCCAGAGCCAATGGGCAATACGCTGGCCCTGTATTGCCTGAAAGCCCTTGAAGTATAAAAACGGCATGCCGTAGTTGTCGCAGGCGGGATCACGATCGTAGTGTGCACAGATGTCAGCGACCGCCGAGGCCAACACATCGGGATCGGCCACATAGACCTCGGCGGCCACATCGCGGATCAGCATGGCGGGCACAGAGTCGCAGCCCAGCTTGGAGGCAATCTGAAAACTCAGTGCACGGGCAAAGCTGCCGTGATTGAGGATGCTGGCATGGTAGAAGCTGGCCAGTACCGGCTCGCTACGCCCAAAGGCTTCCGCCTCGGCCAACATCGCCGTCCAAAGCTGTTCTACGGTCAAACTCACTCCCTTTCTCCTTCCACCAGCAGTGGTGCGTACGCCGAGGGGTAGACTTCAGCAGGCACCGACACATAACGGCGAAACAGCTCATCCAGCCGTGCCAGTACATTCGCCTTCAATAGCAGTTCACTGTCTTCGAGCTGCTGCCGCAAAACGGCGGGACGCAACGCCGCCTCACAACGCGCAGACAGTGGCGCGTAACTCAGATGCCAGCGCTCCGGCGCGATGCCGCCACGATCTTCGTTATACGGCCGAAAAAAGCCGTATCCGGCACCGTTGCTCAACTGCTTGTCCAACCAGTCATGCATGGGCGCGAAGGGACCGTCATCTTCCACTTCAGCGGGCGTGAGCTGCACTTCGTAGTCATCCGGCACAGCGGCCGCATCAATCACGTCAATGTCGCTGCCCCAGTGATGGCGGGATGCGCCGGGCAGCGCCGACCAACGCAGTATGCAATCAACCAGCGCCGATTCGTCCAGCGTTTCAAAGGCAAGTTCACAACCACGACTGTCCAGCAGCGTCCGCTGGCCGCTGGCCTTGGCATTCCAGATCGCCAACTGGCGATCAAAACTGCGGAAACCGCTGACGATGCGCAAGTCAAAGCCGGCACGGGCAGCATCGTCACGCAGTGCCTGGAACGGTGCCACCAGGGCACGATGCACCGGACGGTCCAACACACCGACCATAACGGCATCATCGCGCCCGGTCAGCAGCGCTTTACTGAGTTGGTAGTCGCTCATTCCCGCCCGTATTGATTAGCGTGCCCGTTTACTGTCGTGGCATCATACTACCGGCAACGATACCGCCGCAAAACCGGGAGAGCATTCTGTGGAATCACACACAGGCAGCAGTAAGAAAATTGCCTTGGCGCTGGGCAGCGGCTCAGCGCGGGGTATGGCTCACATCGGCGTTATACAGCGTCTGGAAGAACTGGGGATTCGCCCCGACATTGTTGTGGGCACATCGATTGGCTCGGTGATCGCCGGTTGCTACCTCACGCGGCATCTGAACGATTTTTCTGAATGGATACAGTCGTTGAGCAGTACTCAGGTCTTCCACTACATGAGCGTCAGCCTGACCGCCGCCGGTGGCGTCGCCCACGCGACACGTCTTATCGAATACTTTATGGCAGAGTACGGCAATCCCGACATCGAAGACTTGCCATTACCCTTCGCCGCCGTCGCCACGGATTTGTATCGGGGCCGAGAGGTCTGGATACAGCGAGGCCCCATCTGGGATGCCGTGCGGGCCTCGATGGCGATCCCCGGTATTTTGACGCCGGTGCGCTACCGCGACTCCTGGCTGGTTGACGGCGGACTGGTGAATCCTGTGCCCGTTTCTGTATGCCGCGCACTGGGCGCGGATATCACTATCGGTGTCGACCTGAACAGCGATCTGGTAGGACGCCGCAAAGTTGACCGGGACAGCCGCGCGCCCGAGACCAGCAAAGCCGAAGAGCAGGTAGAGGAAGAGGAGTCCGAAGACGAACTGCCACCCCTGCCCGATGGTGACGAGGAATCGCAATTCGCCGCGGCATTCTCTCGCTTTGCCAACAGCGTAAAGGAAGCCGCCAATAACTGGCGTTCGCCGACCGAGAAAAAGCCGGAGCCGCCGGGCACCCTCGGGGTCATGATGAATTCCATCAATATTATGCAGGACCGGATTACCCGCTCGCGTCTTGCCGGGGAACCCGCCGACATCATGCTTTGGCCGCGACTCGGTCATATTGGATTGCTGGATTTCGGTGGCGCCGCCGAAGCGATTGCCGAGGGCCGCGAGGCCGTCGATCGCATGTTGCCTGCGATCCGCCACGCCTTTGCCCGGGAGCGCGAGCTGGGTATCGCCTCGCCCGAACCCGCCGGAGATGAAGACCTGTGACCACACTGTGCCAGATTGAGGATATTCCCGACCCCGGCAGCAAGAGCCTGGAATACGAGGGACACGCACTGTTCGCGGTGCGGCAGCATGGCGAGGTCTACCTGTACCGCAACCGCTGCCCGCACCTGGGTATCGAACTGAATTGGCAGGAAGATCAGTTCCTCGACGTGGAGGAAACCCTGATTCAATGCGCCACCCACGGCGCGTTGTTTCTGATTGAAAACGGCGAGTGCGTATCCGGCCCCTGTGTCGGCGATGCCTTGCAAGCACTGCGCTGCCGGGTTGAAAACGGCGCCCTGCTACTGGACGAAGTTCTGAGCGAGGCGGGCTAAAGCGCTACCGGCACCGCCGTCGTCAGACGCATCCCCGTAACGGGATCAATACTCGCCCGGTACGCCAGCACCTCCACGCCGGCCTTGGCGGCTGATGCCAGCGCTTCGGCATAGGCGGGGTCGATCTCCGCCGCCGGCGCGACCGACTCAATCCCCTCATGCAAGACGGCAAACAGCAGTCCCGCCGCCTCACCGGCTTCCACCCTGGCCTGCAAACCCTGAACGTGACGTCGGGCGCGCTGGCTCACGGCATCAGGGAAACGCCCCTCGCCATCACCGATATGCAGCGTGACCGACTTTACTTCCAGTGCACAGGCCGCCAGTCCGCCGCCATGAAGAAGGAAATCCACACGACTGCTCCCCTCTAAACGCTGCTCGCGGCGATAGCCCTCATAACCCGCCAATTCGCCAATGACACCCTCATCCAGTGCCTCCGCCACCACCGTATTGGCCAGTGCAGAGTGAATACAGATGCGCTGTCCCGCCACCTCGACCAGCTGCCAGGTGTACGCGTATTTGCGCTTGGGATTATCGCTGTGACTGACCCAGACGGGACTGCCGGGCAAATCACACCCGGTCATCGCCCCCGTGTTGGGGCAGTGAACGGTCAGCACTTCGCCGTTATCCAGTTCGATATCGGCGAGGAAACGCTTGTAGCGTCGCAGCAGGCGACCAGAAAGCAGTGAACTAGGCCAGAGCATGGTGAATTCCGCGGGCTAAGATAAGACACAGGAGGGCTATTGTATTGCACATCGCCCTGCGAGCTTACACACTGTTGGCTCGCACTACCGGCAATGGCAACACAAGACGATTATCATGTTGAAAAAAATTCTACTGGGTATCGGCATTATCCTGCTGCTGATACTGGCCGCCGTCACCACGGTTCTGATTAAACCCAATCTGCTGCGCGGTGCGATCCACGCCGGTGGCGAGCGTTTCGCGGGACTCGACATTGAAATTGACTCGCTTGACTCGCACCGCTCTCCACTGCGATTGAATATTGACGGGCTGAAAATCAGCAACCCAAACTGGCCCGAGCCCACGCTGCTCACCCTGGACTCCCTGTCCCTGCAATTGCTGGCCTCACCGTTTCGCAAAGGTCCATTCTGGGCCGTCGAAAGCGAGGGCCTTAATGTTCACGTAGCCACCAACGACAAGGGCGAAGTGAACTGGCTGACGGCAACCCTGCAAGCGTCCTCCGACGAAACGGCAGACACTGAGGACAGCGAAGCACCCTCACCCATTACCCTGCCCGGCGATTTCAGCTTTGACCACATATTACTGCGCGATACGCAGCTGCAATTTACCAGCGCCAATGGAGAGCATTATCAACTGACCCTGCCCGAAGTTCGCGGTGAACGACTGGAGCAGGGCAATGGCGAACTGGTCGTGGAACTGGACTACCGAAAGCAGCTATTTACCCTGCGCGGCGACATTATTCTCTTCGACCCGATGGCCGCCATTCTGGATTACAGCCTCAGCCTCAGTCACGCCGATGCCGAGCTGAGCAGCGAAGGCCGCCTCGATCTCGGCCCGACACTGGAAGGCAGCCGCATCGATCTGGCACTGAAGCTTGAAAAGCTCGATCAACTGGCGACACTAGCAGATATCGACGCCCCGGCCCTGCCCCCCAGTCGGCTCAGCACCACGCTGACGATTCTGCCCGACTATGAGTTAAAGCCCCTGAAGCTGGCGGTGGGAGAAAATCAACTCAGCGGAGAACTGCGCCTGTCACCGGACCTCAATACCATCAGCGCCCTGCTGAGCAGCCCCAAACTGGATATCGATGCACTGTTGTCGGCCTTCAGTCCCGCGCCGGGCGACGAAAACATCGAAGCGCCAGCCGCTAAGTCAGGCGACGATGATTCAGAGGCGCCCATGGACTGGGCATGGATGGACAATCGCCAAGTGGCTCTCACGCTGGATGTCGCCGCACTGAGTGCCAGCGGCTGGACAGTCAGCGAGCTGCATAGCGAAGTGGCCATTCAAGATGCCATAGAGGTCAAACTGAAAGCGGCAGAGCTTGTTGAAACGGCAATCGATCGCCGCGTTCCTGACCTGGACAGCACGCTGACGCTGACGCCACTCTCCACAAAAACGGAGGGGGCGGACGCCAAGTTGGCACTGGATCTTCGCCAGCAGGCCCTGACACTGAAAGCCGACGGCGAGGTCAATCTGAACGGCCTGCCCGGCAACCGTCTGAAACTGGACACCAAAGCCCCGCGCAGTGCGGAAGTCTGGGCGCTGGCCCTGCTGCCCTGGCAAGAAGCCGGGGCACTGGCAATAGACGCCGACGTGGAAACCGACAACGGCGAATATCGGCTGACCGGCAGCGCCGAGCTGGGAGAGCAGAGCACCGAGCTGAGCGTGAAGTACCAGCCGGGCAACGAGGATAAACTGGCGTTGCTGAAGGGCAAGCTTTCATTGAGCAATGCTTCGATGGACTTCCTTCAGGACCCGAACGCCACAGCGACAGCAGACACGGCCGACGAAGATAACAGCAGCGAAACCCAAAGCGCCAAGAACGGTAAGCTGCTCAGCAAGGAGCCGCTGGTACTCGATGCGCTTCAGCAGATGAACGCCGAGCTGGACATTTCGCTGAAAGACGTCGATACCGGCTATCTGGTGATCAACAAGGCGGAACTCAAACCCACCCTAAATAACGGCGTGCTGCAACTGGACGACAGTCGACTCTATGTGGACGGCGGTGAAGCCTTTATCCGCGCCCGCCTCGACGCCAGCGGAGAGCAGCCGACAATCAGCACCGAATTAAAAATTGATGGCAGCAACTACGGTGCTCTCGGTTTGGAAAAAGCGGCGGGCATCCGCAACGGCAAGGGTAAAATCCGCATTAAACTCGACGGTAAGGGGAATAGCCCCGCCGCCCTGGCCGGTTCACTGGACGGGCAGCTCGACATCAAAATTACCGACCTGGAAGCCAAGGGTAACGCCCTTAACCTGATCGGGAGCGACGTACTGACCGAGACCTTCGACAAGCTCAACCCTTTCAGTGAAAAGCGGGAAAACACCGACATTGAATGCGTCGCGGTACACTTTAAAGGGAAAAATGGTCGCTTCGTCAGTGAGGACGGCATCGCACTGGAAACCGATGGCAGTAAAATCATCGGCACCGGCCACATCGATCTTGCCAAGGAAGAGTTGCGACTGGGCGTCTCGCCGATTGCCCGTAAAGGGGTGGGTATCAATGTGGGCGCGGCGGCCGGTCTGGTTCGCCTCGGCGGCACGTTCAGCCGTCCCAGAGTGGAGGCGGACCCCAGCGGCATGTTCACCGGCGGTCTGTCGACCGGCGCCGCGATTTATACCGGCGGGCTGTCACTGCTCGCTCAGGGACTGGTCAAACGCGCGCTGTATGCAGGCAGCGCCTGCGACGGAGAGCTGGACGAAATCCCCACTGCCGAGGAGATTCCCGACGAACTGCTGAATCCCCCAGCCCCCGAGGGAACAGCACCCGCAGATGGCGCTGCGCCGCTTGAAACCCCCGCTCCGCAGGCTTAAACCTGCGGAGCACTCAGGCCATACACACGAAAGCCGTCCTGCTCACAGAGCAGCTTGCACTGCCCGAATAGTGCCTCGGCATAACGCGGCAGTGGAATGAACTGGTTCACCACAAACAGTGCCTGCCCAGTTGGCGTCAGCAGCCGCGCAGCACCTTGCAGGAAACGCTCGGTCAGCCCACCTTCAATGGCAAAGCCCTGATGAAACGGCGGGTTGCACAGCAGTACATCCACCGGCCCGCTCACTCCGTCGGCGCAGTCGGTGAGCACACACTCAGCCACCATTCCATGGGCGGCCATATTCTTCTCACACGCCAGCAGCGCGGTCGCATTGTTATCAGTCAGCAGCCATTGCGCATTCGGGAAATATTCATTGGCAGCCACACTCAGATAACCGTAGCCACAGCCCAGATCGGCAATGCGATGAACCGGCGTCGTCAGACCTTCCACAAAGTCTGGCAACTGTGAGATCAGCAGGCGACTGCCGCGATCAATTTTTTCCCAACCGTAAATACCGGGTTTACTGTACAGCAGCGGCTCCTCACAGATCGGCCGCAACTGCCGGTAGTCTTTATCGGGCAGCCGCGCCGCGCTGTCGGCGCGCTTGGTAATTTCCGCGAGGTAGGCACCGCTATCGCCTTTTCTGACCACGCGCTCGGCGGCAAAGGTTTTCGCGGTTTTATCCGCATAGCCTTTCAAGCCATCGTTCTTGTAGCCGCTGAGCAACAGACGCCCGCCGATCGGCAGCGCCGTCATCGCGGCGTTGATCAGCATATTCACCAGGGGCCGTTCCTTGGACACCCGATACACCACCGTCTGCGGTTTCAATGAAGCCTGTTCAACAGCAAAGTCGCCGAGATGCACGACAAAACCGGCGGCCCTCAGCGCCTCGGCAGTATCCACACGATTGCAGAACACCTGCACATCTTCGCGGGCGCGCGGCAATGGCGCGACTACCTGCTCATCGGCAAACCACCACACCGGCCCGTCAGCCTCGGCCAGCGCCCGGTACAGGCTGTTGAGTACTTCGTCACTCATTGTCCATCGCTCCACACGCTGTCGCGCTCTGTCGTCGTCAATGGACGATACTCGCCTTCGGCCAGTGCCTCATCCAGCTCAATATCGCCAATGGCCTCGCGGTGCAGCTCGACCACCGCATTGCCCAGTGCGCCAAACATGCGTTTGACCTGATGATAACGCCCCTCGGACAATCGCAGACGGGCTTCGCAGGGGCCAATAATCTCCAACTCGGCAGGCTGCGTACGCTGCTTGTCATCCTTGAGAAACACGCCCTTGGCAAAGCGCGCCACGGCGCTTGCGTCGATCGGCTCAGCGGTGCGCAGCCAGTAGCGTTTCCAGCACTGTTTCTTGGGGGAGGTGATAGCGTGGGACCAGTTGCCATCGTCAGTGAGCAGTACCAAGCCGGTGGTGTCGATGTCCAGCCGCCCAGCCACGTGCAGGCGCTCCGGATTATCCTCGTCGAGGAGGTCCAGCACGGTTAAGTGACGGCGATCCCTCGCAGCACACACGTAGTCCACGGGCTTGTTCAGCATAAAGTAGCGCGGCTCTGCACTGCGCAGTGACTGTCCGCGCAAACGCACATCGGCGTCGGCGTCCACGCTTTGTCGCGGGTCGCTCAACACTTCGCCATCCAGCGTAATGTCGCCATTCTTGATCAGCCGCTTGGCTTCGCTGCGGGAATAGTCCGTCACCGTCGCCAGAAAACGATCGAGGCGCAGCGAGGTAGACGGGGAAGATTTGCTCACGGGAGGGCTTCCGGTAAAAGCCGCTATTGTCGGGAATTGGCGATAACGGTTCAAGCCGCGCCACCAAGCAAAAAGGGCTTCCGCATCGGGAAGCCCTTTTTGTTTTCTCTACACCCTCGAAGGATTCAGAGGATGACGCGAGATAAAGGCGATCACTTCGCCTCGACGTTCACTTCAGCATTCACTTTCATATCGCCCGCTTTCTTCAGGGCTTCTTTGCGCGCTTCCATTTCCGCCTTGGCTTTGGCCTTGCGCTCTTCGCGAGCTTTGGCATCCGCCTCAGCCTGGGCTTCGCGGGCCGCTTGACGCGCTTCTGCTTCGCGCTTCATCTCTTCGCGCTTGGCCTTGGCTTCTGCCTTGCGAGCCTCCGCTTCCTGTTTCATCTGTTCGCGCTTGGCTTCAGCAGCCGCTTTGCGTTGCTCACGCTCAGCATCGGCAGCGGCCTGACGGGCCTCAGCATCGGCCTGAGCCTGGGCCTGACGAGCTTCGGCGTCTTTTTGCATCTCTTCTTTCTTCGCCTTGGCTTTCTCCAGCTTGTCGCCAATGCCAAGATTGACGTTGGCGTCGACGTTCGCCGATGCCTCGCCGTCACCGGCTTTACCGCCCAGTCCCAGCTTGCCACTGAAACCACCATCGGCCATGACCAGGCTTCCACCAGCCATCAGCAGCACTGCCAGCGCACTGTTCTTCACGGAATTTTTCATCGGATTCTCCATCTGTTTTATCTGTCTGCAGGGGCTGCCTGCACCGGGCTAATTGACCGTGGTACAGGATAGAAGCACAGCCTTAACCCTATGTGAACGAATGTCGTCCACCGGCTTTTGCAAACTGGTAAAACATCACATTTCCAGCGAGTCGTGTCGCGACTCACTGAACTTTCAGACAGACATCAGTGCTCGCGGGTCGCGCGGAAACGCACTTCAGGATGGCGTTCCTCAGTGAGCGACAGGTTAACGCGGGTCGGCGCCAGATAGGTCAGGTGACCGCCACCATCAATGGCGAGGTTGTCCGCGCATTTGCGCTTGAACTCTTCAAAGGCCTTGGGATCATCGCACTCCACCCAGCGGGCAGTGTGGATGTTCACCGGCTCGTAGATGGCCTCAACCTTGTACTCGTCTTTCAGACGGTAGGCCACCACATCAAATTGCAGCACCCCGACCGCGCCGACGATCAGGTCACTGTTACGCTGAGGCATAAACACCTGTGTGGAGCCTTCCTCGGAAAGCTGCTGCAAGCCCTTTTGCAGCTGCTTGGATTTCATCGGGTCTTTCAGGCGAATGCGGCGGAATAGTTCCGGGGCAAAGTGCGGGATACCGGTGAAGGTCATCGCCTCGCCTTCGGTGAAAGTATCGCCAATCTGAATGGTGCCGTGGTTGTGCAGACCGATAATGTCCCCGGATACCGCCTCTTCCACCAGCTCCCGATCCCCGGCCAGAAAGCTCACCGCATCGGCGATTTTCACATCCTTGCCAAGGCGCACGTGGCGCATTTTCATGCCCTTTTTATAGGTGCCCGAGCAGATGCGCATAAAGGCAATGCGGTCCCGGTGCTTGGGGTCCATATTGGCCTGGATCTTAAATACAAAGCCGGTAAAACCCGACTCGGTCGCCTCAACCTCACGCACATCGGTGCTGCGATTCAGCGGTGCGGGCGCCCAGTCGACAAAGCCATCAAGCATTTCCCGCACGCCAAAATTCGCCAGCGCGGTGCCAAAGAACACCGGCGTGAGTTTACCGGCCAGATACGCCGCTTGATCAAATTCGTGACTGGCGCCGCGCACCAGTTCAATCTCGTCGAGGTAGTTATCGTACTCGTCGCCCAACAGCGCTTTTGCCTCGTCGCTGGCCAGCCCTTCAATGCGAATATCTTCGGCAACCACGCTGCCTTTACCGGGCTGAAACACATGCAAGGTGTCGGTGTAGAGGTTGTAAACGCCCTTGAACTCGCTGCCCATCCCCATCGGCCAGTTGATCGGAGCGGCTTCAATACCGAGCACCTCCTCCACTTCGTCCAACAGTTCGATGGGGTCGCGGATATCCCGGTCCATCTTGTTCACAAAACTGAGAATGGGGGTATCGCGCAGGCGACAGACGTTCATCAGTTTGATGGTACGGTCCTCGACACCCTTGGCACCGTCAATCACCATCAGCGCCGAATCCACGGCGGTCAGGGTACGGTAGGTATCTTCCGAGAAATCCTCGTGCCCGGGTGTATCCAGCAGGTTGACCGTGCGTCCTTTGTAAGGGAACTGCATCACCGAGGAAGTGACCGAGATGCCCCGTTCTTTCTCCAGGCTCATCCAGTCTGAGGTCGCCGACTTGTCGTTCTTCTTACCCTTGACGGTGCCCGCGACCTGAATCAGTTGTCCCAGCAGAATCAGCTTTTCGGTGATGGTGGTTTTACCGGCGTCGGGGTGCGAGATAATCGCAAAGGTACGGCGCGTATTGATGTCGTTGACGAGCTGGGCGTCGGCCATGGTGCTGAATCCTGTTTTGAGGCGGGCGCTAGGGGCATGCGTGCGCCGAAGAAGCGGCGTATTCTACCCGAAGCCCCGGCGGCGATAAATTCCAGTCAATGGGAATGTTGCTGGCAGCGAGGACGCGAATCCAGTAAGCTGCCCCGCCCCGTGCCGCCGATCAGTTTATCTTGGTTGTCAGCACACTGACGCGGTGAGGCGCCAGACGCCCACCTCACACCGAGAGATTCTATGCAGTTTGATTCCCTGGGCCTGTCGGCCCCGATTCTCAGCGCCGTTAACGACAGCGGCTACACGACCCCTTCACCGATTCAAGCCAAAGCGATTCCCCCCGTACTTGAGGGACGCGACGTGATGGCCGCCGCCCAGACCGGCACCGGCAAAACGGCCGGCTTCACCCTGCCGATTCTGGAAATGTTGTCCAAAGGCAAACAGGCCTCGCCCAACCAGGCGCGCGCGCTCATCCTTACCCCTACCCGCGAGCTGGCGGCGCAGATTGGTGAGAACGTCCAGAAATACGGCAAAAACCTGCCACTGCGCTCCACCGTGGTATTCGGTGGCGTGAAGATTAACCCGCAGATGATGAAGCTGCGCAAAGGCGCCGACATTCTGGTCGCCACCCCCGGCCGACTGCTGGACTTGTATCAGCAAAATGCTGTGCGTTTCAGCGAGCTGGAAGTGCTGGTACTCGACGAAGCCGACCGCATGCTGGACATGGGCTTTATCCACGACATCCGCAAGATCCTCGCCCTGCTGCCCGCCAAGCGCCAGAACCTGATGTTCTCGGCGACCTTCTCCGACGATATTCGCAAGCTCGCCAAAGGCATTGTGAACAATCCGGTGGAAGTGTCGGTGACACCGCCGAACAGCACCGCCGAACGCGTCGAGCAGTGGATTTGCCCGGTAGACAAGAAACGCAAACCGGCCCTGCTGGCCAAGCTGATTGAAGAAAACGGCTGGCATCAGGTGCTGGTGTTCTCGCGCACCAAGCACGGCGCCAATAAACTGAGCCGCTTCCTCGACGAGCGTGGTATTCCCTCGGCGCCGATTCACGGTAACAAGAGCCAGAATGCCCGCACTAAAGCCCTGGCCGATTTCAAAAGCGGCAAAATTCAGGCACTGGTAGCCACCGATATCGCCGCCCGAGGCCTGGACATCAATCAGCTTCCCTATGTGGTGAACGTCGACCTGCCCAATGTGCCGGAAGACTATGTGCACCGCATTGGCCGCACGGGCCGCGCGGGAGCCGCCGGTCAGGCGGTTTCACTGGTCAGCGCCGATGAATTCGATCAGCTCTCGGCCATTGAACGACTGATTAAGCAGACACTGCGCCGGGAAGAGGTCGACGGTTTCGAAGCGGTGCACAGCCTGCCGGAATCTCGCCGCCAGCCGGCTCCGGGCAAAGCGAGACGCCCACAGCAGGCGCGCCGCCCTCACAGCGAGCACCGCGATGGGCAGCGTCCCCCCGCGGCACGGCGACGCCGACGTCGCCCGGCCAACAAGCCTGCGCTCTGAGTAATACCGTCTACGCCAATCGCCCCTGTGATACCACTGGGGTCAAGGCTCTGCGTGCAGCGCGCAGCGCTGCACAATCCGCTCTGCCGGCACGCATAGCTGCCGGTAGAGATACTCTTTGAAAGCGACCGGATAAGGCTGCTGGTCAATCGCCTGCTGCATACACCACAACCAGGCATCGCGTTCAGCGGTCCCGATCTTCATATGCTGATGCACAGCGGGAATCCCCAAACCTCGTCCGTAACGCTCTGCATAGCGCTTGGGGCCACCCAGCCAGCCACTGAGAAAGCAGCTCAGTTTGTCTCGCGCCTCGCTCAGATCCGCCGCGTGCATGGCACGAATATCACCAGCCATCGGCGCGCTGTCCATCACATCGTAAAAGGCATTGACCAGCGCACAGATGCCCTCCCAGCCGCCAGCGGCCTGATAGGACGCATCGCCCTGTCCGTATGGCGCATCTGTCATTGCGGTTCTCCTAAAGCGTTTCAGCGCAGAAAAAACACGGCAGCCATGACCAGCCCGGAGGCGACAATAAACGCCCTGAGCGGTCCAGCGGGCAAGCGATAAGCCAGCGCGGCGCCAACATAGCCACCCATCAACGCGGCCAGTGCCATCAGCAGTAATGGCTTCCAAACCAACAGCCCTGCCGCCGCGTAGACCCCCACCGCCACCAAAGTCAGCAGCGCCGAGACGGCATTTTTCAGACCGTTCATACCGTGCAGATCATGCTGCCCCAGCAAACCGAATGCCGCCAGCAGCACAATCCCAACACCGCCATTGAAATAGCCGCCATAGGCACACACCAACAGCAGGGTCAGTGCGGCAAGCCACGTCGGCGCCGTTGCCCGGTTCTTCAGCAGTCGCGGCGAGAGCGCAAAAATCACACTGGCCAACAGCATCAACCAAGGGACCAGCGTACTGAATAGTTGCTCACTGCTCAGCAATAACAACAGTGCGCCTGATACCGCGCCAACCAGTACGAGAAGCAGCAGCCCCCACAGCGACAGATCGCCCGGCATGCGAATATCGCCACGAAAGCGCCAGGCGCTGGCCATATACCCCGGCAAAAGGGCCGCAGTACCACTGGCATTGGCCATCAGCGGCGGCAGGCCCAGCGCCACCAGAGCAGGCAAGGTGAAAAAGCTGCCGCCTCCGGCGACGGCATTCAGCGCCCCGGCCAGCAGGCCCGCGACCACCAGCAACAGGGCATCGGTGATCACGGCTGGTTCCCGCCTGCCGGGGATACAGCGCGCCCGGAAAAATAGCGGCTGTGGTCGGCTTCATAGAACAAGCGGTCGTTCGGCCTGGGAATCGCCGACGGCAGGCCCGAGGCACGGCGGGTGCGGGCCGCGCTGTACTTGAACCCCGGCCCGGAAAGCTGCTCATCACACCACAGGCAATCATTGAGCTTGCCGGTCTGTTCGTTGTCCAGCGGACAGCCCCGCGCCTCCAGCACCTCGCGGGTCGCGGCATCCTCACTCTCCACACTGGCCGGACAGGCGCTGTACTGACCGCGCAGAATATTGATCCCCCCCTGCAGCAGGGCGGGCAGGGGGCCGGCGCGACCATAGCTGCGCATACAGCGCCCGGCACACTCCGCGCCGGTGTGCACCGCGTTATAGGCCCAACTTTCCGCACAGGCGGGCGTGAAACCGACCGCCTCGATAATGCACTGCTTCACCTCATCGAGCTTGCTGAGTTGACCGCGGCCCCGCTGCGAGCAGGCCCGAACCGGCTGGGTCATGTCGGGAATGGCGATATACGCCGCCAGGTCCCGCAGGCTTGAACAACTTCCGCAGCGGTACTGGTGGGTAATCTGCCAGCCCGCCTGCAGGGCGGCATCGACCGTCGGAAAGGTTTTCAGCCGGTAGCGACGCCCATCGGCGTCCATGGCCACCGCGCAAACCTCTTCCGCCGCCGCACCGCGGTTGCGCAGCTCGCTGAACCAGCGACTGACCGCTGCCTGTTGGTAGAACGCCGGCTCGCCATCGACCATCTCGTAACCCTCGGCGGGCTGTGGGTATTGCTCGGGATTCTGAATCAATTCCCCGTTTTGCATGACCGAACGAGCCGATGGCAGGGGCACATCGCCAGCTTCCGCACGGGGGTAATAGGGGTTGATCACGCTAAAACCATCGCCCTGGGCGCCGCTGGCATCCAGCTTCTGCGCCGCCAGAACCTCATCCAGATTCAGCAGTTCACTCGCATAAAGCTGCTCGATCAGTACCCGTGTCTGTGAGGCACCCAGATCGGTGCCGGTCTGCGGGTTACGGTAGGTGAGCGTCAGACTGTCGACCGAGGTCTGGCCAATACGCGTGTCAGCCTGAGTGATGGCGGGCGCCATCGCGAGAAACAGCATCATCCAGCGAAACATGTTCTGTCCTTATTCATATCGTTCGGCGAGTTTACCCGAATGCAGCAGACACCGCGGCCTGCACACCAGTTACGGCACCTTAACTTTCTGTCATGCTTTAACGGTTGTCGCGCTCCCGGCGACTCACTACAGTAAAGTCGGGCGGCCATTGCCGTCACACAACAACGATAACAATTACCCAGACAGGAGCCCGCCATGCTGAGCACCATGGACGACTATCCACTACACCAGATTGCTGATGTCATTCGCCACACCGGCACCAGTGACCGCAACTTCTACGATCGCTATTACTTCAATATGCACAATGCAGGCGATGAATTGTTCGTCGTCTTTGGACTGGGCCAGTACCCCAATCTCGGTGTGCAAGATGCGTTTTTGCTGGTGCGCCACAAGGATAAACATCATGTCATTCGCGCCTCTCGCCCCCTGAGCGATCGCGGCGACATCTCGGTTGGGCCACTGCGTATCGAGGTTATCGAAGGTCTTCAACGCCTGCGGATTGTCTGCGACGACGCCGAGCACGGCATTACCATGAACGCGACCTGGCAGGGTGAGCATTTCCCCTTTCTGGAGCCACGCCACTACATCCGCAAGGAAGGCCGCGTTCTGTTTGACACCATGCGTTTCGCACAACTGGGGCGCTGGCAGGGCGAACTGGCCGTAGACGGCCAGCACTTCGCAATCACCCCCGAGGATTTTATCGGCAGCCGCGACCGCTCCTGGGGAGTGCGCCCGGTAGGCGAAGCTGAACCGGCAGGTATCCATGCGGGGACACCGTCAATGGAGGGCATGTGGAATTACTTCCCGGTGCTGTTCGATGATTTCGCACTGCTCTACATCATCAACGAAACGGAAGGCGGCCAACGCAGCATCGAAGAAGCGATGCGCGTATGGAAAGACCCCAGCCGTGAACCGGAGTGGCTGGGACGGCCCGAGCACGAGCACCGCTTCAACGTGGCTCAACCTTTCCTCGCCGACATTGCCGAGGGCGTCGTTCACTTCCCCGATGCACCCGGCGGCGCGCTTACCCTGCGCGGCAGGCCCACGAAGCTGCAAACCTACCTCACCACCGGCACCGGCTATGGCCTGGAGCCCGATTGGCGGCACGGCATGTATCAGGGGCCGGAAACTGTTGTGCAACGCGAGACGCTTGACTACACCCAGGATCAGGGACGCATGCTGGGTCTGGTGGAAGTTCCGTCGACCTTCACCCTCAGCGGCCCCGACGGTGAACAACAGGGCGCCGGGATGATGGAATTCGGCTTCTGGAGTTCACTGTCTCGGTACACGGGCTAAGTGAAAACGGGCGTGGGCACCGCTGTGCTCACGCCCTGGCAAGAACCGCGCTGACTTACAGCGCCGCAATATCCGCCCGCAGGATGCGACCGTCGCGTAAGCGATACTCTGCCAGCAGATTCAGACTGAACTGCTCGCCCGGAGCAAAAGCGCGGCCCATAAACTCCGCGACGTCGACCTTTGCCGTGAAGTTGTCGAGAATACGCACCTGGGTATGATCACTGCGCTCGCGAATATCCAGCGGGGTCATGTGATCGCTGAACTGAGCCGTAATTCCCCGGTATACCTCCAGTACTGCCTCCACACCGCGAATCACGCCCTGAGCCGAATGCAGCTCCACGTCGGGATCGTAAAACGCCCTCAGCGCATCGGGGTCTTCACGGTTGTACGTCTGGTAATACGCTTCAAAAAACGCCTTACTCATCGGGTCGTCACTCCTGGCAGTGCTGTTTATTATTCTATGTCGGGGCGCTGGCAAACCGGGGCTCAGTTGCCCGAGCGCAGCAGCCGATACGCCGCAGCGAGCATGAAACATAACATGGCGGGAACCAGCAAAGCGAAGAAGCCCCAGTGTGCATAGAACAGCGCGCCCGCCGTACCGCCGAAGACAAAGCCCGCAATAATCAGGCAGAACAGCCCCGCCTTGCGGCGATCAAAGCCCTCCCCTCGCAGTGCGGCGCCCAACATAATACCGAGGTCAGTAAACAGGCCGGTGACATGGGTCGTTCGCACCACCGCCCCACTGTAGCGGGTTGCCAGCGCATTCTGTAAACCGCAGGCGGCGGATGCAAAGTAATGTCCCGAGTTGTGCTGCTCGCGGAGCAGCGCAATGGCAACCAGCAAGAGCAGCCCTTCGATTACTAACAGCGTATCGTAGTGGCGACCCAAGGTGAGGGATTCACTGATATTGAGATAGCCCGATACGGCTGCGCCAAGCAGAAAGCTGAGCAGGATCACCGCGAGATGCCAGGCATCGCTACTCTGCAGCAGTGCCGCGCCCAGCAAGCTGGCCGTGCCGGAGAGATGGGAAATTGACTGATGGGCAAACCCCAGGAGCCCGACGGCGTTGACGGTTCCCGCCAGCCAGGCCAGGGTAAACGCGCCGAGTTCCAGCCAGCGGGGCAGGCGTCGGATCATCGAGACCACTCCCTGTAAGAAGGATTAACGGATCTTTCGGGCCCTCACACTGCGCCCCTTCAGTTTGCCGGCACTGAGTACCCGCAGCGCCTCATCGGCGGCGCGGCGTTTTACCGCCACATAGGCGCACTGATCAAAGATATGGATTTTGCCGACATCCGAACCCGCCACACGCTCGCCCCGGGTCAGCGCCCCAAGGATATCACCCGGACGGATTTTCTGTTTTTTGCCCACATCCAGTTGCAGACAGTGCATCGGGGGCGAGTAGGCAGGCCCATCCAATACGGCCGGGTGAGGAAGCTCTCCCATTAACAGCTCCACCCCGTCCGCTTCCAGTCGCGCCAGTTTGTGCTGTTCTCGCTCGGTAAACAGGCTGGCGGCTTCGCCACTGGCACCGGCGCGACCCGTACGCCCCACGCGATGCGTGTGCACCTCGGCATCGCGAGCAATATGGTAGTTAATCACCATATTCAAATCTTCAATATCCAGCCCCCTGGCGGCAACATCTGTTGCCACCAGCACCGAAGCGCTGTGATTGGCAAAACACACCAATGCACGATCCCGCGCACGCTGGTCCAGCTCGCCATGCAGAGCGATGACATTCAAGCGGTAATCACGCAGAACGGAGGCCAGCTCCTCGGTATCGCGGCGGGTGTTGCAGAACACCACAGCGGAATCGGGGCGACGGTCCAGCAGCAAGCGCGCCACAGCATCGGCGCGGGCCTCATTGTTTTCCACCTGGTAAAAACGCTGATCGATGGTGCTTCGCCGGTGTTGCTCGGCAATCTTCAACAACTCGGGGTCACGCATCACCCGACGGGCAATCTGCTGGATCTGCTCGGGGTAAGTGGCACTGAACAGCAGGCTCTGACGACTGGCGGGCACCTCGGCAACAATCGCGTCAAGCGTCTCCTGAAAGCCCATTTCCAGCATGCGATCGGCTTCGTCCAACACCAGGGTATGCACCTGCTCCAGCTTCAGATTGCGCTTGCGCAGGTGGTCGTGCACCCGACCCGGTGTACCGACAATGATATGGGCGCCGTGCGCCAGTGAACCGACCTGTGGGCCAAAGGGCATACCGCCACAGAGAGTGAGAATCTTGACGTTGTGCACGCCACGCGCCAGCTTGCGCAGCTCTCTGGCAACCTGATCGGCCAGCTCGCGCGTGGGGCATAACACCAAGCCCTGCACAGCGAAGCGTTTGACCTCAAGCTTATTGAGCAAGCCGAGGCCAAAGGCGACTGTTTTACCGGAACCGGTTTTCGCCTGTCCGACCAAATCGCTGCCCGCCAATATGCGCGGCAGTGCCGCGGCCTGAATCGCGGTCATATCGCGATAGCCCAGCGACGCCAGATTATCGAGTAGGCCCGCCGCCAATGGCAGTGTGTGAAAGCTCGTCTCGCTCAAGTTCATTCCAACTGTGTGATGCCTCGGAGAGATCATACCGAAATCAGGAGGCCATAAACGAAAAAAGGCAGAACCCGATGGTTCTGCCCTTTCTCTACAGGCTGGCCGTAGCCAGTGCAGTTTCCCGCAATACGCGGGAGTCGGCCTTACAGGACGACGATGTTCTCAGCCTGAGGACCTTTCTGGCCTTGGCTAACAGTGAACTCAACTTGCTGACCTTCAACCAGGGTTTTGAAGCCTGAGCCGCTGATCGCGCTGAAGTGAGCGAATACGTCGGGGCCGTTTTCCTGAGCGATGAAGCCGAAGCCCTTAGTTTCGTTAAACCATTTAACAGTGCCGGTTACAGTAGACATAATGTGTATTCCTGAATCTTTCAGTAAATAAGTTGCCTCTCATGAGGCGGCCATGCTGGAAGTGTTTCTATTACTTATGAATCAGGACGAGAACTGAACAGAACATCGAAATGGTGTGCATAAATAGTAGTGCTACGTTCTAGCGCCACGCACTATAGCGGGAAAAAACAGCGCGGTATAGCATTTTCGCACGGCACAGGCCCGCTATAGGGATAATTACTGTGACTCGGAGTGAGCAGGCGTCGCCAGCCACAGCGCGCAAAACCAACCCGTCACAAACACCCCCGACAACCAAATCAGTGCCGCTGCCGCATTCCCCAGCAAGAAAACCAGCGGCAGAGCCACGGCAATCGCCAGACACCGACGCTCAAGGACGGTGGCCTGACTTCGCTGCCGTCGACTGCGCAGACGCTTCGGGTCGCGTATTGCCAGCAACAACAGAGGCAGCGCGCTGAATGCAATGGCCAATCCCGCCAGGAGCTCGGTACTCATGACTTCAGCGCCTCGGGTTCTGACTCTGTCTCAAGCATGGCAGGCGCTGGCGCACGGCGCTGTGTCCACAGCAGCCAGGCCCCGCTGACCAGCAGTAAACCGTCGATCGTCAACACGGCTGGCAAGCCGCCAGAGATCGCGGCCTGCCATCCCAAACCACCGCCCCAGTATCGCGCCGCCGGCAATGCCAGCATTACCAGCGCCATCGCTCGCAGAATACCCCTGCGGCTGCGCGCCGCATCACGCTGCGCAAAGCCGTAAAACGCGGTAAGAGCCATTGCCGCCAGAAAGACGCTCAGCAGGTCGTAAAATGCGGCACTGGGAACCGGCCGACGGGTCACATACACGGCCGCATTGATCAGCAGTGCCAGCGGCAAGCCATAGCCGACGATCACCGTCAGCTTTTCCAGCCAACGCCAGCCCGGCTCGGCCTGTCGACGCCGAGTCCACAACATGAGCCCGGTGAGGGCTACGTAGGCACTGGCAAACCCCATGGCGAACCACAGTATTTTCGAGGCGATACCCGCAAAATTTCCGAAATGCAGCGGTGACATCAGGCTGACCAGATCGCCACCGAGCGAGGGGGCATTCCCCAGCGCCGGGCGCAAACCCAGAAACTCGCCGGAAGCGCCGGCATACGCGACCGCGGATGGCAGCAGTTCACCGTCTCCATTATTCAGGCCGACAAGCAGGCTCGCATCTGCTCGCCCCCAGTGATGAATCTGTAAACTGCTGGGCTCGGCCCCGGTTCGTCGCGCGGCATCCTCTATCATCGCGTCGATATCCGCGAGCGGCGATGGCCGATCATCCTCAGCCATAATCGGTGCCAGCAACTCCTCGCTGACGGTTTCCACATCGCCACCAAACGCGACGTAGGCGATTGCGGGCAGCCCGATGGCCCCGCCAAAGCTGAAGAACGCACCAGTGAATGACAGCAAAAAGGCAAACGGCAAATTCCAGCTGCCCGCCAGCGCGTGGCGGTCGCGCGCAGTGAGCAATCCTCCTTTGCGACGCAGTGTGAACAGCTCTTTGAGCAGGTGGCGGTGGATCAGCAGGCCACTGACCGCCGCGACCAGCATGGCAAACCCCAATACGCCCGTCGCCAGTAACCCCCAGCGCCCCGGCAGCAGCAAATTCACGTGCAGGTCGACCAGAAAATCCCGAAGCGCCCCCACACCCAACTGCCGAAAGACATCCGGCGACAAACCCTCAACCTCGCGAACCACCCGTTGCTGTGCCGGATCAATCAAAAACAGCATTGCCGGTTCCGTACCGTCGTCACCGTGGTAGTGAAACAGCGCCCGCAGGTGTTCGCCGGTCCCGGAGAACAGGAAAACTTCATCGAGATAGGCGGGGTCAATTCGCGCAGCAATGTCGGCCATCAGGGCGCCGGTGCCGTTGGGAATCTCCTCGACGGGCGCCACTGGCATTGGATCCGCCCACACGCCAATCGCATCCTCGAACACCGCCAGCGTGCCGGTAACAATCACCGCGTACAACAGCAAACCGAGCGCAACGGCTGACCACCCATGGATGGCCAACAGGGTTTTGCTGCGCGCCTGCGACAATCGAATCACGCGGCACCTCTGAGCATCAGCTGCCAGACAATCAGTATCAGATGTGCCACCGTTAACGCGCCCACGACAAGATAGGTCCGTCCCAGACGCCCCAGGCAGCTGTAGAAAAACAACACACCCCAAACCGCAGGAAACAACACCAGCGGGATCGCCACATTGTCGATACGCGCTGGCCCTTCGGGCAACCAGATCGACGCGCCCGCCATCATCACAAAGGCACAGAGAAAGCATAGCGGCCCGGCAAGCAGCCAGCGCGGCCACATCGCATCTGATGAACTCCCTGCCTTCTGTACTGTCACTTTTTTAGGCTCCCGGCCACACGCTTGAAAAGCGCAAGAATACGAAATCAGCCTGCGAATCGCAATTAAGATTCATTTTCAAATAAGGATGGCCGGAGCAGTCTGGCTCGGAACTTGCTGAGACTAAACTTGCTCAAGCTAACTTGCTCAGGCTGAAGAGCCCAGCTCGGGCAGAGTGGATCGACACTGGCGCATTGCGCCGCGAGCCACTAGGCTGGAGTAGCAGCGCGGAAACGCTAGCCGCGTATTCCTCACGGCAACGGCAGGAGGACCATGTCTACGGTTTGGCAAGACATTGTGCGCAACGCCATATCACTGCGCCGAGAACTGCACCAACACCCCGAACTGGGCTGGCAGGAGCAGGGTACCGCCGAACGTATCCGCCAGCAGCTCACCGCTCTCGACATCCCCTGGCGCGTCTGCGCCAAAACCGGCACTGTGGCCTGTTTGAATGCCGGCAGCTCCGGCCGTCATATCGCCCTGCGAGGCGATATCGATGCCCTCCCCATTGTTGAGCAAACCGAACTCGACTGGGCCTCGCACACCTCTGGCTGCATGCACGCCTGTGGGCATGACGGCCATACCGCTACACTCATTGCGACCGCCAGCTGGTTAAAGGCTCACGAAGCCGAACTGCCCGGCCCGGTAACACTGATTTTCCAGCCCGCCGAGGAAGGGGGGCACGGTGCCCGGGAAATGATCCACGACGGTGCATTGGAAAATGTCGATGAAATCTTCGGCTGGCACAATTGGCCCGCCCTTCCCTTTGGTGAACTGATCTGCCCCGACGGCATTGTGATGTGCGGCAACGGCACCTTCAGCATCCGCGTTATCGGACAGGGCGGCCACGCCAGTCAGCCCGAACTCTGTCGCGACCCGGTACTGGGCGCCAGCGCCATTACCCTGGCCCTGCAACAGGTAGTAAGCCGCCGGCTGGCACCACAGGCCAGCGCCGTGCTCAGCATCACCAGTATTGAAGCCCCCAGCGCCGCTACCGTTATCCCCGGCGAGGCCAAGCTGGGTGGCAGCATCCGCGTTCCCGACGAAAACACCCGACAACAACTGAATCAGCTCATAGAGGAGATCGCCCAACAGACAGCCACTGCTTACGGTCTGCAGTGTGAGGTGGAATGCCACCCCCGCTATCAGGCCACCATCAACCATGCCGATGCCGCGAGTCGCGTCCGCCATTGCTGGCGACAACTCTACGGCAGCGACGCCATCAACCACAGCCTGCCGGTGCCGATTATGGCCTCGGAAGACTTCAGCTATTACTTGCGTGAAATTCCCGGCGCTTTCGCCCTTATCGGCGCCGATGACGGGAATGGCCACGACGCCCCCTGTCACAGTGCCTATTACGACTTCAACGACCAGCTAATTCCCAAAGTTGTCCGCCTCTATGCTGCCCTCGCGGGTGCGGCGGACGACCGACTCGGCTAAGCCCCTCGGGGCGAGCACGGCGGTGGCATGGCTGCCGCCGATTCTAAAAATCAGGAGGAAGCATGAGCATTTTTGAGCAACGTGAATCCGAGATCCGCGCCTACTGCCGGACGTACCCGGTAGTGTTCGATACGGCCAGCAATGCGCGCCAGACGGACGACCAGGGTCGCGAGTACATCGATTTTTTCGCCGGCGCAGGGGTGCTGAATTTCGGGCACAACAATCCGCATATGAAGCAGGCGATGATCGACTACCTGCAGCGCGACGGCGTCACCCACAGCCTGGATATGCACACCACCGCCAAGCGCGCCTTTATGGAGGACTTCACCCGCACCATTCTCGAACCCCGACACATGCCCCACAAAATGCAATTCATGGGGCCGACCGGGACCAATGCGGTTGAAGCGGCGTTAAAACTGGCTCGCCGTGTGACCGGGCGCAGTGAAGTGGTCGCGTTCAGCAAGGGCTTTCACGGCATGACGCTCGGCGCACTGGCCTGCACCGCCAACAGCTACTTCCGCTCAGCCGCAGGCGTCTCGCTGGACAATGTCAGTCACTACCCCTTCGACTGCGACGCCGACAGCCGCGACCACACACTGGGAGGCGGTGTTGAAGCGTTGGCGCAACTGCGGGCGCTATACAAGGATGGCAGTGCGGGGCTGGCGCCGCCGGCGGCTTTTCTGGTGGAAACCATTCAGGCCGAGGGCGGCGTCAATGTCGCCAGCCAGGCCTGGCTGGAAGCCCTGCAAACCCTGGCCCACGAGCTGGGCGCTCTGTTTATTGTCGATGACATTCAGGTGGGCTGCGGGCGCACCGGCCACTACTTCAGCTTTGACGGCCTCGGTTTAAACCCCGATATCGTCTGCCTTGCCAAGGGCCTGGGCGGCGTGGGTACGCCCATCGCCATGAATCTGGTGAAACCGGAACACGACCAACACTGGTCGCCCGGTGAACATACCGGCACGTTCAGGGGACAGGGGCTGTCCTTTGTCGCCGGACGCGAAGCGCTGCGCTATTTCGACGGCGACGACTTCATGAGCGAAGTCCGCGCAAAAGGCGAGACCATGCACAGCGCCATGCAAGTGATCGCAGAGCGACACCAAGGTGTGGAGCTGCGCGGCAAAGGCATGATTCTCGGCCTGGACGTCGGCGACGGCGAACTCGCTAAAGCCATTGTCGGCGAGTGCTTCAAAGAAGGGCTGCTGGTCTCTGCCTGTGGCAGCGGCGGTCGGGTCGTGAAACTGATTCCGCCGCTGACCATTCCCGACGCCGACCTGCAACAGGGTCTGGACACGCTTGCAAGCGTCAGTAACCGTATTCTGGAGGCCGCATGAAACAACGCGATGACATGACCTTTGCCAATGAGGAGTACCAACAGCGCATCAGCGGCCTGCGTCAGCGAATGCAGGAGCGGCGGCTTGATGCGGTGGTGATTTCCGACCCGGAAAACATCATGTACCTCACCGACTACCAGACCACCGGCTACTCCTTTTTTCAGGCCCTGGTAGTGCCGATAGATGACGAGCCATTCATGATTACCCGAGCCATGGAGGAATCCAATATCCATGCCCGCACCTGGATCGAGCGTACCCGACCCTACCCCGACACCGGCGACGCCATTCAAATGCTGGTCGATGCGCTGCGGGAGTTCGGTCTGGCCGACAAGCGCATCGGCTATGAGCGCAACAGCTACTTTTTCCCCGCCTACCAGCAGGACCGCATTCACACCACATTGACCGATGCAAAGCTGCTGGACTGTTTCGGCATTGTGGAAGAAGGCCGTGTGTGCAAATCGCCAGCGGAAATCGAGCTGATGCACCGCGCCGCCATCGCCACCGAAGAAGGCATGAAGGCCGGTATCGAGGCGGTACAGGCTGGCGTGACAGAAAACGAAATCGGCGCGGCCGTCAGCGCCGCCATGTTTCGTGCGGGCGGCGAACCCCCTGCAGTGATGCCCTACGTCACCTCAGGCCCGCGCAGCATGATCGGCCACGCCACCTGGGAGGGCCGCACCGTACAACCGGGCGACCATGTGTTTCTGGAAGTCGGCGGCTGCTATCGCCGCTACCACACCGCGATGATGCGCACCGTGCTCACGGGCCCGCAGACCGATGCCTTGCTTCATGCGCAGGAGCGAATGATCTATGCGCTGGATCAGGTCCACGAGCTGTTCCAGCCGGGCATGACCGTCTCTGACGCCGACAATATAATCCGCAACATCATCTCCGACAACCACTGCGGTGCACGGCTGATTACCCGCTCGGGTTACTCCATTGGTATCGCCTTCCCGCCGAGCTGGGATGAAGGCTATATCGTCAGCCTCAAGCAGGGGGAGTCCACCGTACTCAAAGAGGGGATGACCTTTCACATCATTCCCTGGATGTGGGGCGTGGAAGGCGATAAAACTGTAGGCATTTCCGACACGATCTATATTACTGAAGACGGCTGCCGTTCGTTCTTCACCACCCCTCGAGAAATGACCGTAAAGCCGCCGCAAGATGCTGCCATGCCGATCAAACTGGATGAGGTAAAAGGCCGCAAGAAGAACCAGGACAACACTCCTGAAAAAGCCGAACAGAAGTCCTAGGAGGCGCAGATGCTGATAGCGAGAAACCCGTTGAATGGCGAGATTATCGCCGAGTACCCAGCGCTGACACCCACCCAAATGCACGAGCGTATCGGCGATGCCGACCGCGCCTTTGATAGCTGGCAGAGCAGTACCTTCGAAGACCGGGCCAAGGTACTGAAAGCCGTTGCCCGCGAGCTGCGCGCCGACAAGGATCGGCTCGCAGAACTGATGGCAATCGAAATGGGTAAGCCGATCAAAGAAGGCGTGCCGGAAGTTGAGAAAGCCGCCTGGTGCGCGGAATTCTATGCCGACAATGCCGAGCAGTTCCTGAGCACAGAGACTCTGGCCTCTGATGCCTCAAACAGCTATGTCTGCTACCAGCCACTGGGCACAGTGTTGGGCATTCTGCCCTGGAACGCGCCCCTGTGGCTGGCCTTTCGCTTTCTGGCGCCTGCGCTCATGGCGGGCAATACCTGCGCCATGAAGCACGACCCTAACGTCCCGGCCAGCGCGGCGGGTATTGCCGAGGCCTTCCAGCGAGCGGGCGCGCCCAGCGACATTATGGTTAACCTGCCGCTGGAAACCAGCAACGTCGAGCAGGCAATTCGCGACCCCAGAATTCGCGCCGTGTCGTTCACTGGCTCCGACGCTGCCGGGCGCAAAGTTGCCGCACTGGCGGGCGCCGAGCTGAAACCCGCCGTGCTAGAACTCGGCGGCTCAGACCCCTTCGTAGTATTGGCCGACGCCGACCTGGAGAAGGCCGCCGATATCGCGGTGCTGTCGCGTATCATCAACGCCGGACAAAGCTGTATTGCCGCCAAGCGTGTCATTGTTGAAGAGCCGGTGTACGGCGCCTTCGTCGAGATGTTACAGAGTCGGCTGGCAACACTGCGCCTCGGTGACCCACTGGACAAGGGCACCGACATTGGTCCCCTTGCCCGCGCAGATCTTCGGCAGAATCTTCACCGGCAAGTCAGCGAAACCATCGACGCGGGTGCACAGTGTTTGCTGGGCGGCGAGCTGCCCGAGGGGCCGGGATTCTTCTATCCGGCCACCCTGCTCACCGAAGTCAGCGAGACGATGTGTGCCTTCAACGAGGAGACCTTTGGCCCGGTCATGTGCGTGACCCGCGCCGCCGATATGGAAGAGGCGCTGCAACTCGCCAATGAAACCGACTACGGTCTCGGCGCCGGCATCTGGACCGCCAACACGGAACTGGCTGAGGAGATGGCCCTGCGTATCGACGCCGGGCAGGTCGCCATTAACGGTATTGTCAAAACGGATCCACGTCTGCCCAGCGGCGGCATCAAGCGCTCGGGCTATGGTCGAGAACTGGGGCCCCATGGAATCCGTGAATTTGTAAATGCCAAGCAGCTCTGGATCGCCTGAGAAACCACCTGTGGTTGACGCAAATCAAGCGGCAACCGAATGCGCGAAGCGCCCAGCCCGAATGACTGGGCCTTCGCCATAGCAACCGCTATAGTCTGTGTATCCCCATTCCCTGCCCCTATGGAACAGACTTATGTCGGCATCGCTCAAGAAATACGGACTCTTCGCCATCATTGCACTGTTAGCGTTCGCAGCCTACAGCTGGATGCAGCAGCAGAATTCGGGGTATGGCGACGCCTTTGTCAGCGGTAACGGCCGCCTTGAGGCCACCGAGGTGGATATTGCCACCAAGCTTGCCGGGCGCGTTGACAGCATTCTCGTTAAAGAAGGCGAAATGGTAAAAACCGGCCAGGTGCTCGCGCGAATGCAAGTGACCAGCCTTGAAGCACAGCGCAATGAAGCCCGCGCCATGCTGATGCAAACTCAGCAGAGTGTCGCGACCGCTGACGCGCAAGTGGCGATGAGCGAGAGTGATATGGCCGCCGCACGCGCGGTGGTATTGCAGCGGGAAAGCGAACGGGACGCCGCGGCAAAACGTCTGAAACGATCAGAAGCACTCGCCCGCGAGGGGAATATTTCCCACCAGACAGTGGATGACGAACGCTCAGCCTTGAACAGTGCCATCGCGGCCGTCAGCGCCGCCAAAGCCCAAGTTAAAGCCGCAGAGTCGGCCGTCGTCGCCGCAACGGCTCAGGCCGAAGGCGCGAGAACCGCCGTCACCGCTGCCGCCGCGACACTGGCCCGCATTGAAGCTGATCTAGCTGACGCCGAACTCAAAGCCCCCCGCGACGGACGGATTCAATACCGCGTTGCCCAGCCCGGCGAAGTCGTCGCGGCGGGAGGAAAAATTGTCAATCTGGTCGACCTCACCGATGTCACCATGAACTTTTTCCTCCCCGAAGCGGCGGCCGGGCGCCTGAAGCTGGGCAGCGATGTTCGACTCATTCTCGATGCAGCCCCCGATCTGGTCATTCCCGCCTCGGTTTCCTTCGTCGCCAGTACTGCCCAGTTCACCCCGAAAACGGTCGAAACCGCCAGCGAACGCCAGAAACTGATGTTCAAAGTCAAAGCCCGCATTGACCCCGCACTGCTGCGACAACACCAGTCCGTCGTCAAAACCGGCATTCCCGGTATTGCCTGGATCAAGCTGGATGACAGTATTGACTGGCCCGAAGCCCTGCACATCAAGGTGCCACAATGAGCCATGGCGACAGCGCGGTCGCCTGCCGCGATGTCTCGCTGCACTACGGCCAGTGCTGCGCACTGGACAAGCTCAGCCTAAGTGTCCCCACCGGCAAGATGGTGGGATTGATCGGCCCCGACGGGGTCGGTAAATCCAGCCTGCTGGCGCTGATCGCCGGCGCACGCAAAATACAGGATGGCGAGCTACAGGTGCTCGGCGGGGATATGCGCGACAGCCAGCACCGCAACCGGATTTGCCCGCGCATCGCCTATATGCCCCAAGGCCTGGGCAAAAACCTTTACGCCACGCTATCAGTGGAGGAAAACCTGCAATTTTTCGGGCGCCTGTTCGATCATGACGCCGATGAACGGCGGCGACGCATTGACCAGCTGACCCATAGCACCGGGCTCTACGATTTTCTTGACCGGCCCGCGGGTAAACTGTCCGGCGGCATGAAGCAAAAGCTGGGGCTATGTTGCGCGCTGATCCACGACCCCGACCTGCTGATTCTCGACGAGCCGACCACCGGCGTCGACCCGCTGGCCCGCAGCCAGTTCTGGCAGCTGATCAGCGATATACGCCGTCGCCGCCCGGCAATGAGCGTGATCGTCGCCACCGCCTATATGGATGAGGCCCGCAATGCCGATACGCTGATCGCAATGAATCAGGGCCGTATTCTGGCCAGCGGCAGTCCAGAACAATTACTGGCCAAGACTGGCAGCGACAGCCTGGAATCCGCCTTTATTGCGCTACTGCCCGAGGCACAGCGCCGGGACTACCAGCCGGTGCAGATTCCCCCTCTGAACATCAGTGAGCAGGCCGATTACGCCATTGAAGCCAGCGAGCTGACCATGCGATTTGGCGATTTTGTGGCGGTGGATCACGTCAATTTTAAGATCCGGCGCGGCGAAATTTTTGGCTTTCTGGGCTCCAACGGCTGCGGCAAGTCGACCACTATGAAAATGCTGACCGGCCTGCTGCCCGCCAGCGAGGGTGACGCCAAACTGTTCGGCAAAGCCATCGATCCCCGCGATCTGGCAATCCGCCACCGGGTCGGCTACATGTCGCAGTCGTTCTCGCTGTATAGCGAACTGACCGTCATGCAGAACCTGGTCCTTCACGCCCGACTGTTCGGCGTAGACGACGCAGACATTCCCGGCCGCGCCGAGGAAATGCTGGAGCGCTTTTCGCTGACAGGCGTTCGCGACAGCTTGCCCGGCAATCTGCCATTGGGCTTGCGTCAGCGCCTGTCACTGGCTGTGGCCCTGGTTCATAAACCCGAACTGCTGATTCTCGACGAACCAACGTCAGGGGTCGATCCGGTGGCCAGGGATAATTTCTGGCGACTGCTTGTCAGCCTGTCGCGGCAGGACGGCGTTACCATTTTTATCAGCACCCACTTCATGAATGAGGCAGAGCGCTGCGACCGCATCTCGCTGATGCATGCCGGGCGGGTACTGATCAGCGACACACCAACAGCCATCCAGCGCTCACGGCAGGCCGAGAGCCTGGAGGCCGCTTTTATTGACTACCTGAGTGAGGCAAGCAGGCAGCGCCGCGACAGCGATGTCGACGCGGCACCCGAACTCGCCGACACCCCGCGCAAGATCAACCCGCACTTTAGCTGGCGTCGAACACTCAGCTACACCCGGCGCGAAGCCCTTGAGCTGCGCCGCGATCCCGTTCGCGGCATGCTGGCGCTGATCGGCTCGGTGTTCCTGATGATTGTGATGGGCTACGGGATCAGCCTGGACGTGGAGGATCTGACTTATGCCATCTACGACCTGGATCAAACCAACCTCAGCCAGAGCTATGCACTCAATCTGAGCGGCTCGCGGTATTTTATTGAGCGACCGCCCATCAAAAGTTACGACGATATGGACGCCCGTCTGCGCAGCGGTGATCTGGCACTCGCCATAGAAATTCCACCGGGCTTCGCTAGAGATGCCAAGCGTGGTGACACGGTGACCGTCGCCGCCTGGGTCGATGGCTCCATGCCCAGTCGGGCGGAAACCGTCGGCGGTTACGTACAAGGCATCCACCAAAACTGGTTAATTCAAATTGCACGCATGCAAATGGGTATGGACGCGCAAACTCTGGCAACAGCCGCCTCGGTAGAAACGCGCTTTCGCTACAACCCCGATGTAACCAGCCTGCCGGCCATGGTGCCCGCCATCATGCCGATTCTGCTGCTGCTGATTCCCGCCATGCTCACCGCCCTGTCGATTGTGCGGGAAAAGGAACTGGGCTCGATCATCAACCTCTATGTCACCCCCGTTCGCCGCAGCGAATTTTTGCTGGGTAAGCAGCTTCCCTACATCGCCCTGTCGATGCTCAACTTCCTGCTGATGACTGCCCTTGCGACAACGCTTTTCGACGTCCCGGTTAAAGGCAGCTTCCTGGCGCTGAGCATTGCCGCGTTGCTTTTCTCGGTTTGCGCAACCGGCATGGGACTGGTCGCCTCTGCCGTCACGCGCAGTCAGATTGCCGCGATGTTCTTCACCATGCTGGCCACCCTCATGCCCGCCGTGCAATTTGCCGGCTTACTGAACCCCGTGGCCTCACTGGAAGGCCCCGGCCGCGTTGTCGGCGAACTGCAACCGGTGTCCTACTTCCTCACCATCAGCCGGGCGATTTTCAGCAAGGGACTGGACCTGCCGCAAATTCAGGGATCATTGTGGCCGATCATTCTCGCGATTCCGGTCATCATGGGTATGGCCTTGTTGCTGCTGAAGAAGCAGGAGCGCTGACATGTCCAAACTGTCGAACACCTACCGCCTGGGCGTAAAGGAACTGTGGAGCCTAGCCCGCGACCCCGGCATGCTCCTGCTGATTGCCTTCACCTTTTCGATCTCGATATACAGTGCGGGATCGGTGATGCCGGAATCGCTGCACCGCACCCCGATTGCCATTGTCGACGAGGACCAGTCGCCGCTGTCGGCGCGCATCCGCGATGCCTTTTATCCTCCGCGCTTCAACCCGCCAGTCTTGCTGAACATCAATGAGGTCGACCCGGCGCTGGACGCCGGACGCTACACCTTTGCCCTGACGATTCCGGTGAACTTTCAGCGCGATGTGTTGGCCGGGCGGCAACCGGAAATGCAACTCAACGTGGATGCCACTCGTATGAGCCAGGCATTTACCGGCAGCAGCTATATTCAGCAGATCGCTCTGGGTGAAGTCTCTGAATTTGTGCAGCGCTACCGCAGCGACAGCAGCCTGCCGATCGATCTCAACCTGCGCATGCGATTCAACCCCAATCTCGACGAGAGCTGGTTCGGCTCGCTGATGGAAATCATCAATAACGTGACGCTGCTTTCCATCATTCTCACCGGCGCCGCACTGATCCGCGAGCGGGAGCACGGCACGATCGAACACCTGCTGGTGATGCCGGTCACGCCCGGAGAAATCATGCTCGCCAAAGTCTGGTCGATGGCGCTGGTCGTGCTGCTTGCCGCCACACTGTCACTGAATGGCGTTGTACGCGGGCTGATGCAGGTTCCCGTCGAAGGCTCGATCGCGGTGTTCGTACTGACCACCGCGCTGCATCTGTTCGCCACCACGTCCATGGGCATTTTCATGGCGACCATTGCCCGCAGCATGCCCCAATTCGGCATGTTGCTGATGCTCACGCTGCTGCCGCTGGATATGCTGTCGGGAGGCATGACGCCAAGAGAAAGTATGCCCTTGCTGGTGCAGAGTTTAATGCTGGCCGCGCCCACTACCCACTTCGTTGCAGCCAGTCAGGCCGTGCTCTACCGCGCCGCCGGGCTATCGATTATCTGGCCGCAACTGCTGGCACTTGCGGCCATCGGGACCGTATTTTTCAGCGTTTCGCTGTGGCGCTTCCGCAATACGATCAGTCGTATGGCCTGAGCTCAGA
>NZ_CFHTQA010000027.1:0-49761 GCF_984394615.1 Spongiibacter sp.
CGGCAGTGCGCGTTTTGTTCAGCAGTTTGAACGACGTTGCTTTATGCACGGCGCATCGCGCAGCGATATCCACAAGGAAATGTTTCTGGACTTCAGCCAGACAACGGCTTAAGTACTTGAGCGGGCCCAGCCCTCTGATATGAGCGAGAAAAAACAACCATAAAAAAAGGGCCGGCAATGCCGACCCTTGATCGCTAAAACGCCGTCGCTCAGACGAAGGTCTGTCCCTGCTCAGCACGCTGTGCCAGCAATGCCGGTACCGCAAAGACCTCACCGTAGCGCGCCTCCAGTTCACGGGCACGCTCAACAAAGGCTTTCAGGCCGTAAGCGTTGATCGCCTGGAAAGCTCCGCCGGTCTGTGCCGGGAAGCCAATGCCCATGATCGAGCCAATATTGCCATCACCGACGATTTCAATAACGCCCTCTTCCATGGCGCGAACCGCTTCCAGACACTGGCTGAATACCAGACGATCCTTGATATCCTGATACGGAATTTCGGTATAGCCATTCGGCGCAAAGGCTTCTTTCAGGCCGGGCCAAATGTGCTTCTGACCACCCTGCGGGTACTCGTAGTAACCACCACCGTGGATCTTACCGCGACGCCCGAATTCATTAACCATGCGATCCAGTACCCGAGACGCCGCATTGGCCGCGACCGGTTTGCCTTGCGCTTCCGCATCGGCTTTGGCCTGTTGACCGTTTTTATAAGCCGTTTCCTGACTGATCTCATCGATGGCCGCCAAGGGACCAACCGGAGAACCGTTATCGCGGGCTGCCGACTCGATCAGTACAGGGTTAATGCCTTCTTCCAGCATCGCCGCACCCTGAGTCACCGTTTGAGCAATCACACGGGTAGTGAAGAAGCCGGGCGCATCATTAACCACAATCGGGGTTTTACCCAGCTGCTGGGCCAGATCAAAGGCTTTAGCCAGCGATTCATCGCTGGTTTTTTCACCGCGGATAATTTCCACCAGCGGCATTTTCTCGGCGGGCGAGAAGAAGTGCATGCCAATAAAGTTATCCGCGCGACTGCTGGCCACAGCCAGTTCGGTAATCGGCAGCGCCGATGTATTCGATGCAAACACAGCTGAGTCATCCAGTACCGCTTCCGCTTCCTGAGTCACCGCCGCCTTGATCTTGCGATCCTCGAAAACCGCTTCAATCACCAGTTCACAGCCCGCCAGATCGGCGTAGTCGGCAGTGGCTTTGATACGACCGAGGTATTCCGCCTTCTGCTCCTCACTCATTTTTCCCTTGCTGATGCCCTTATCGTAAAAGGCTTCGGCATAGGCTTTCCCGCGATCGGCGTTTTCCTGGCTGATGTCTTTCAACACCACTTCGATACCCTTCTGAGCAGCCGTGGTGGCAATGCCTGCGCCCATCTGGCCTGCGCCAAGAATACCCAACTTGCGGCACTGGAATCTCTCCGGGCCCTGAGGGCGGCTGGCGCCGCGGTTGAGCGCTTCCATCTGCACGAAGAAGGTGGTCATCATATTGCGCGCGACCTGATCCAGCAGCAGGCTGAGGAAATAGCGACCTTCGATTTTTTGCGCGGTGTCGAAGTCGACACGCGCCGCATCGACCACACAGGCAAAAATCGCGTTCTGCGCAGGCATCAGGTTCTTGGTCTGGACCATGACATTGGCCGGGCCAAAGAAGGTCAAGCCCTGATTGGCGGCATCCTCTGGACCACCGCCGGGCATTTGATAACCCTCGCTGTCCCAGGGCTGCTTCACACCGCCTTCTTTGTTGGCATTTTCCTTAATCCAGGCCTTGGCCTGGGCATGCATATCAGCCTCGTCCTCTGCCAGCGCGTTCAGCAGCCCTTTCTTCAAGGCCTGATCCGCTTTCAGACGGCGCCCTTGGCTGATCAAGCCGATGGCTTCCTGCATTCCCAACAGATAGGTCATGCGCACTACACCGCCCGCGCCGGGCATCAGGCCGATCATGGCCTCCGGCAGGCCCATTTGAATGCCTTTCACCGCCACGCGGTAGTGGCAGGCCAGGGCAATTTCAAAACCGCCGCCCAGCGCCGGGCCGTTCATTCCGACCGCAACCGGCACGCCCAGTGTCTCCAGAATACGCAGCGGCGCTTTGGTCGCCATCACGCCTTCGTACATGCGGGCTTTTTCTTCTGCCGGAGGGTTCAGATCCATTTCCAGCATTTCTTTAATATCGCCACCGGCAAAAAACTGGTTTGGCTTGCCACTGCGCAGGTAGATACCAGTAACGCCGCCCTCGGCCACCATCGCCTGCAGCTCGGCCACCGCCGCGCGCATGGCCTCATCGTATTCCTGACCCATGGTATTTACGGTTTTGCCGGGCTGGTCAAAAATCAGCTCGACGATGCCATCAGCGTCTTTTTCTAAACGAATATATCCCATTGTTCTGTACTCTCTTTGTGGCTGACAGCCGCGCCGCCAGCCCTTGTTCAGTTCAGTGCTTGCTTACACGCGCTCGATGATGGTGGCGATACCGATGCCGCCGCCGGCACACAGGGTGACCAGCCCGCGCTGCAGATCGCGACGCTCCAGCTCATCCAAAACCGTGCCGAGAATCATCGCGCCTGTGGCGCCGATGGGATGCCCCATGGCGATGGCGCCGCCATTGACGTTCAGCTTGTCATCGGGAATTGATAGACGGCGCTGATAGCGCAGCACTACCGAGGCAAAGGCTTCGTTGAGTTCGAACAGATCAATATCGTCCAGCGTCATGCCAGCCTTTTTCAGGGCTTTCTGGGTGGCGGGCACCGGACCATCGAGCATGATCGTCGGCTCGCTGCCGACCAGCGCACAGCTCACAATACGGGCGCGGGGTTTGAGGCCCTGAGCCTTGCCAGCGGACTCATTGCCGATCAGCACCAGCCCGGCACCATCGACGATGCCGGAGGAGTTTCCGGGAGTGTGCACGCAGTTGATATTTTCCAGATCCGGGTATCTCAACTTGGCAACGCCGCCGTGGCCGAAATCGTTAAACATCTGGAAGGCGGGCTTCAGTTTTGCCAGCCCCTCGGCGCTGGTATCCGCACGGATAAATTCATCGTGATCCAGAATGGCCACACCATTCATGTCGCGAACCGGCACCAGTGATTTGAAATAGCCGTTGTCGCGGGCATGTGCGGCGCGTTGCTGAGAGCGCAGCGCATAGGCGTCCACTTCTTCGCGAGTGATACCATCTTGCGTAGCAATAATATCAGCGCCCAAACCCTGAGAAATGAAGTAGGACTTCATCGCAACCCAAGGGTCGCCGGTCGCGCCACCACTGGCGCCAATTCCCAGACGGGACATGGACTCCACACCCCCTGCGGCGACCATGTCTTCAAAACCCGCGGCCACTTTGGCGGCGGCCATATTTACAGCGTCCAGACCACCGGCACAGAAACGATGAAGCTGTGCGCCGGTAGTGATGTCATCCCAGCTTGAGTAGACCAGTGCAGCTTTGGCGATGTTCTGCCCCTGCTCTTTGACCGGCTCGCCGCAAGCCAGAATCAGATCTTCTACCTGGGTAGTGTCCAGGTCCAGGCGCTCTTTCATCGCCTCGAGAAGATTGGTCACCAGATCGATGGGTTTAACTTCATAGAGCGAACCACCCTGTTTACCCTTTCCACGGGGGGTGCGAATCGCATCGTAAATAAACGCGTCTGCCATGCTGTGTCCTGCCAATTAATGGGGTTGCTTCAAATTGGCAAAGCATGGCGCCTGAGCAGTTGTTCCGGCAATAACATATCCGGTCAACCCACTGACATATCTGTTATTTCGTTTTGTGTGTCAACGACTTAGCAAGAGGCGCGATTAATCGGTCTCGCGCTCACGCAGGCGGAATTCGCCGGGCGTCATCCCCGTCCACTTTTTGAAGCAGCGGTGAAACGCGGAAGGGTCGGTAAAGCCCATCAGAGCGGCGACTGCATTAATCGACAGCTCGGAGCTGCTGAGGTACGCCATTGCCGCGTCGCGGCGGCATTCGTCCTTGAGTTGCTGGAAGGTCGTCCCCTCCTTTTTCAGCCGTCGACGCAGCGTGGGCGCCGACATATTCAGCGCCTCGGTAATGCGCTCGAAACTCGGGAAACCCTGACTGAAATCCTGGCCGATCATGGCCCGCACCCGCGCCACAAGACTGCTGTCATCGCGTCCGTTGTTGAGCACCATCAGCGGATAAGGCGCATTCTTGAGGAAATCTTTCAGCGTGCGCTCATTCTGGACAAGCGGAAAATTGAGGTAGCGCGTGTCAAAGACAAACTCGTCACGCAGTTGACCGTAGTAGACGGGGCATTCAAACATCTGCTGGTAACGGGCCACTCGGCGACGTTCTTTCGGAGCCTGACCGGCGAATCGCACCTCTTTCAATTCGATATTGCTGCCCACCAGCCAGCAGAAAAAGCGGTGCCAGATCGACAGGCCGTAGAGATCAGAGGCATCCACATGATCGCCCGCGAAGCCTTTTTTAATGCTGCCATATCCCACAATGGCGCTATCGACACGCGTATCCAGATGAATATGGGTGTCGGCGTCATAGAATGTGCGGAAAAATTCACAGGCGCGACTGATCGCCTTGCCCAGGTTTTCGCAACCCAGCAGGCAGTAACACATCATTCGGAAAGCGCCGGGGGTGACCTCATGCCCCAGCATCAGACCAAATGCCTCATCCTGTATCAGGCTCATCACCTGCTGATACAGACGGGTATACTGCATCGCCGTCACATGAGCCTGATAGCCCTGACTGCGACTGTCGGCGGGGTTAAAGGGGATTTGCGCGGCACGAAGGAGTTTATCCTGATCGTAACCACGTTCGATTGCCAGGTTCATCAGCGAGCGGGCAAAGCGGCTTGGAACAGCTTCGAGGTCCATATATGTCGCCGTGGTCTCCGATCACATCACACATTCGAGCCGGAATCTTAACACTCCTGCGCTCAGTCTGCTAAGTTGCGTAAAGAAGCCTCAGCGAGTAGAAAAGAACTCGGCAGGCGCGGGGATGCATGTGGCAAAAAACATGGCAGATGAACACTACGATTTATTTTTGACCGGGCAGTTGGCGGTGGGCGCCGACCGCGAGCGCGCGGTTCAACAACTGGCCGCCCTGTTTAAACGTCCCCCCGAGCAGATGGCAAAGCTGCTGCAGGGGAGAACCAGTCGCATCCGCAAAAACCTCGATGCTGAGCAGCTGCAGCGCTTACAGCGCGGCTTCGACAAGCTCGGCATTCTCACTGAATCCCGACCGTCCTCCACCACAAGCCCGCAACAACAGGCGATTGAGCAACACGCCGAGGCGGGCGAACAGGCGCTCAGCCTGAGCCCCGTCGGCAGCCCGGTATTGAGGGAGCAGGAACGACGGAGAATTGATCCCGTGAACGTCGATATCAGCGGCCTGCGACTGGATGCACTGGGCGCCCCCCTCCAGTCGCCGTCCAAGCCGGCGGCTCACAGCCCCGACACCAGCCACCTGCAGATCGCCCCGCAAGACGACGGCACGCCATTGAGCCAGTCTCGCGCCGTGCCTAAGCTGGACTTGGACGAGCTCTGCGGTCACCTCAGCCTGGCTGAGCGTCCCGCATCCTGATCAGGCCTTGGCCTGCGCAGCATCCCGGGGCAAACGAATCACCACGCGCAAGCCGGGGTGATTATCTTCGAGAGAAATACTGCCATCGTGAAGGCGAACAACCGCCTGTACCAGACTCAATCCCAAGCCATTGCCGGGGTGGCAACCGCGGCTGCTTTCCACCCTAAAAAAGCGCTGGAATACTTTTTCGCGATCCGCTTCTGGAACCCCCATTCCCGTGTCGGCCACATAGATACGGTAAGCGTCCGGCTCGATGGAGACGCCAACCATGACCTCTCCCCCTTCCGGGGTGTATTTGATCGCGTTATCCACCAGATTCGCCACCGCCTGAAACAGCAGATTCCGATCGCCGATGACCTTACCCACACGAGCCAGCGCCGTTTTGAAGTGCTGCTCCTTGTCGCTGGCAAGCGGCTCATACAATTCGATCACGTCTGAAACCACGGTACAGAGATCGACCTCGGCGAATCCTGAGCGCCGGTTGCCGGACTCCACCTGAGCAATGCGCAACAAAGCACTGAAAGTGCCCAACAGGCCGTCAGCCTCGTCGATCAGCGCTTCCACCTGTTCACGGGTGGCCGAATCATCACAGTTGTCATGAAGATCACTGAGCTTGTTTCGCAATCGCGTCAGCGGGGTACGCAAGTCGTGGGCGATGTTGTCCGAAACCTGCCTCACCCCGGTCATCAACACTTCGATCCTGTCCAGCATCTGGTTAACGTTTTCCGACAGTCGCCGGAAGTCGCCGCTGCTGTGACTGACTTCAATCCGCTCGGAAAAATCACCCGACATGATGCGCCGCAGTGAGGTGTTGATCCCCTCTATTCGACGCATACTCAAGGCGGCAGTAATCGCACCGCCGATAGTGCCCAGAACAATCGTCGCCACCATCGAGCGGGTCAGCGCACCGGCCACCAGCTTGGTGCTATTGAGGACATCGGCATAGTGCCGGGCAACCAGAATATGTTCGCCGCTGGGCAGTTGCATGGAACGGGCGATAAATTCGTTGCCCACCGGATCGACAATACTGCCGGCCAAGGATTCGAAGTCAAAACCCAGCCAGCCGTTGCGATATTCCTTAGTACTCGGCCACTCGTGAAGATTACCCGCGATCTTATTGTAGCTGTCATCGCCGACAAAATAGAAAAAACGTATCAACCGCGACGGTCCGCTGTGTTCTTCCACGAAGGCATCCACAGCGGCAACACCACCGTCTTCATAGGCCTCGCTCAAATCCTGCAGCTCGGCCTTTACCGAACGGTGTACTTCACTGAAAAAATCGTAGGCAATAACGGCGTAAATCAGCGCCAGTACCATAAACACCGCCACGCTGAGCCAGGCGACGTAGCTGACCAGGAAGCGGAACGTGAAGCTGGTGAAAATTCTACTCAGAATCATCCAACATATACCCGGCACCGCGAACGGTATTCAGAAGCTGACGATCAAAGCCCTTGTCGATTTTCTGACGCAGGCGACTGATATGCACATCGATCACATTGGTCTGCGGATCAAAGTGATAGTCCCACACGTTTTCAAGCAGCATGGTGCGCGTCACGACCTGTCCGGCATGGCGCATCAGGTATTCGAGCAGCTTGTACTCGCGGGGCTGCAGGTTAAAAACCTGACCGCCGCGGGTCACCTTGTGCGCTAGCAGGTCCATCTCCAGATCGCCAACTTTCAACCGCGTCACCGCCGAGCTGGACTCGTGACGCCGCAGTATGACTTCTATACGGGCCAGCAACTCGGCAAAGGCAAAGGGCTTCACCAGGTAGTCATCCCCGCCGGCCTTTAGCCCCTTCACGCGGTCATCCACCTCGCCCAACGCACTCAGTATCAATGCCGGGGTGCTATCGTTCGATGCCCGCAGTGTTTTGATAATGGTCAGGCCATCCACATTGGGCAGCATGCGATCGACGATAAGAGCATCGAACTCTTCGGTCGTTGCCTTTACCAGCCCGGATTTGCCATCGGCGACATGTTCAACCTGATAGCCGCTCTCCTTGAGTCCCTTGACGATGTACTCCGCGACGCTCAGATCATCTTCAATCAGTAATATGCGCATTGCAGACTGCTTCCTTCCCCTATTTTATTATCGCGAAAACCCAATGGCCCTCACTTAACGCCAAGCATTGTAGACGAGTGACTGACCAACACCATGCTCTATATGGCATATCCCCGATCGTATATCTACTGATTATCAATCATCCAGCTCATCGCTAGCCTGTTAAGCATCCTCAGCAAAAGAATAATTTCAGGCGAGGCAACGGTATGACAGCTCGGCACAGAGATACAACAAGCAGAACAATATCGCGCTGCGCGCTGTTCGCCTTGTTCAGCGTAGCGATGTCGTCGGCCGTCCATGCCCAGCAGGGCGGCCATTGGCTTACCTTGCCCTCAGACCATGAGCCCGGCTATCGCCCCACTCTGCGCTACTGTGTTGAATTGGATGAAGTCTCCGGCAACTTCGTTGCTTACAATGCCAACGAAGCCCGCTTTAACCGCATCTGGATGGATCAGCACCAGGCAAAAACGGGCTCCGCGGCCCAGAAAGAGTTGCTGAAACTCGGCGCAAAAGCGCTCTACCGAATGATTCACCGCCGCATGTCGCTCAGCTATCTGCCAGACGAAGAGGGCCGTGTGCAACTGGCACAGCAACGGCAGTCAGTAGATATCGACTACCGCGTACACCTCCGCAGCAGCTCACTCGCATTGGGCTTCGAGCTGAACTTCTAAAGGCGGCGACCTCTGCTACAATGGGCGCCGTTTTCCGACGGATCGCCCGAAGCATGAAAAACAGCACGAAAAAACCCTCTCCCGACGCCACCGAAAACTACCCGACAGCAGGCGCCTGGCGCCGTATTGCCGCGGCCATTTACGATGGCTTTTTGCTGTTTGCCGTGCTGTTTGTTGCCTCACTGATCCCCACCCTGATTGTCAGTCGCGATGCGCTGGGCGCGTCGCCCGGCACCAATTCAGTGGTTCACGAACTCAATACGCCCCTGCAAGGCTGGCCGTATACGATCTACCTGCTGGCAATCACGGTGGCATTTTACGGTTGGTTCTGGCGCAAAAGCGGACAAACACTGGGCATGCAGGCCTGGCGATTGAAACTGGAGTCCAATGACGGACAGCGTGTTGGCTGGACACAGGTGCTTCGTCGCCTGCCCGTGGCCGCCGCTGCGTTTTTTATGGGCGGCTTGGGCTACTGGTGGATATGGCTGGACCGCGAGGGGCGTAGCTGGCAGGACATCGCCTCCAACACCCGCGTATTGCAGCTTCCCAAACAGAAAAAGTAGGCCCGGCTCAACCGCGCCGCAACATGAGCAGCAGCCCCGCAACAAAGCAGATCGCGATCGGTCCCACGCTGGCATAGATGGGATCGAAGCCGTAAACGAGGCTGGACGGACCGAGGATATCCTGCAAGGTACGGAAGATAATCCCTACCATCACCCCGACAAAAATACGGTAACCCATCGTCACGTCACGCAACGGACCGAAGATAAACGAGATCGCGACAAACACCATGCCCATAATGGTTAGGGGCTGCAAAATCTTATTCCAGAACGCGAGTTCATAGTCTCCTGCATTCAGCCCCTGCTGTTTCAAATAGCTGGCATAGCGCCACAGTCCGGAGATCGACAGGTCATCGGGGTCCAACACCAGAATATTCAGCAATTCCGGCGACAAGCCCGAGTCCCACTCCTTCTGAGAAGCCGAACTTGATGTCGCCTTGTCGTCGGCAAACTGCACCTGTCGCACATCTTCCAGCGACCAGCGCCCATCACTGTAATTGGCTCGGTTCGCGTAGGTGCTTTGCAGCAGGTTACGATCATCATCAAAGCGGTAAATGCTTACGCCATACAACACGCCGTTCGGTTGTACCGCGTTGAAGTGCATGAAGTCATTGCCCTCTCGATGCCACATGCCGTGGCGAGAGTGACTGCTTTCGGATTTCTGCAGGGCGATTGCCCGCTGACTTTCGGCGATCTGCATCGCGGCGGGCGCCACGTATTCAGCAACCAGCAATCCCATCAGAGTGATGAACAGTGTCGGTTTGACCACCGCCATCACCAGACGGTAAGTCGAGACCCCTGCCGCACGCATGACCACCAGCTCGCTGGAACTGGCCAGCGACCCCAGTCCCGCCAGGCAGCCGACGAGGGCCGCGAAGGGCAGGTATTTGTAGATGGCATCAGGGGCGATCAGCCCCACATATTTGAGAACCCCGACGAAGTCGTAATCTCCGCGAATCTCTTTGAGTTCGTCAATCAGCGCCGACAGCAGATCAATACCCACAATGACAAGCAGCACCATGAACACCGCCGCTGCCACAGTTCGCCCGATATAGCGATTGAGCTTACGCATCGCCATCAGTTACGCCCACGCCGCCACGACAGCCACCAATGCCGGTGAACGCTGTCGGAATAGAGCAAAATCAGCCCCAGTATCAGGAAGATGGCATGGATGACCCACATGCCGGGGAACACTGGCCACTCCCCTTTCGCCATGGCGTCACGCACAGCATTGAGACCAACCAGATAAAACATATACAGCATAAACGCCGGAAACATCTTGCCGTAGCGACCGCGACGATGATCCGTTTTGCTCATCGACACGGCCAGCAAGGCAGCAATGGGCACCAGCACACTGAGCGAGATCCGCCACTGTACAGCGGCAATATCCTCCAGTGAATCGCTGCCCCACAACTCGGCGGTGGACTTACCGTCCAGTTCCTGACGATAGGTTTTCACCTCCGGATCACGCAGTAACTGACTCAGCCGGTCAAAGCTGGTTACTTGATAGTCGGCCATTCCGGGCTCGCCCACGTAGCGCACGCCCTTATCCAGTACCAGGTGACGCTCACCCGTCTCCTCGTCAATGCGGAAGCGTCCACTGTCTGCGGTGACCAGAGAAACCAGCGAGCGCTCCGGCCTGTCCGTCGCTTCTGCCTGCGCGAGAAACACGCTGTACATGGTTTGCTCGTTGCGATCCGTTCTTTCTATATAGGTCACTCGACCACTGCTTTTATCGATGCGAAACCGTCCCTCTACCGCTGCTTTCACCCCGATCTCCGCCCGGCTCTCGGCCAGCTTGTCAGCATAGGCCTGAATACCGGCGGGCGTAATTACCATGCTGAGATACGCCACGATCGCGGCCACAAATAGTGCGGGAATCTGTGTGTAGAGAAGCAGACGACGGCGACTCATGCCACAGGCACTCATCACCGTCATCTCGCTGTCGACATAGAGGCGACCATAAGAAAGCAGGATGCTGATAAACAAGCCGAGGGGTAATACCACTTCCAGAAAACCGGGAAGGCGGTACAGCATGATCAGAAACAGCACGTCGGGAGAGAAGTCACCCGCGGCAACCTGCGCCAGGTATTTGACAAAGCGACCGCTCATGATGATCGCCAGCAACACCAGGGTCACGGCGAACACCGACTTCAGCACTTCACCGGCGAGGTAACGAAATAGAATCACAGCTCCCCGCTCTCCTGTCTGGCAAATAGTTTCACGCGCAGATAATACCCTTTACACTAGCCATTGATAAAATGACAGATACGTCTGTTACAGCACCGCCATGGTCGACTGATCAGTGCGTCGTCCAGTCAGTGTCCACAGCACTGGCGCGCATTATTACTTATCATGGCGTCCTCTGCGAATAGTTGTCAGCGAGATTATCCATGCAAATCAGCCTCAAGCCCTGTAAAGACCCCAGCACCCTGGCCAGCGACTGTCTGGTCGTCGTCTGTAACACCCATTTTGGCGATGTCGCCAAAGCCGTAGACCAGGCCACGGAAGGCACGCTGTCGGCGCTGATTGAAAGGGGGGACTTCAAAGGCAAGGTAGGCAGCGCACTGCTGCTGCCAGTGGTCAGTGGGCTCCGCGCCAAACGCCTGCTGCTCATCGGTCGCGGCAGTAAAGACAGCATCAGCGACGCCGATTTCGACAAGCTGTTGACGACCATGATCAATACCCTCGACAAGCAGCAGGGTAAAGACGCCTGCGTGTTGTTCGATAACCTGCAGGTTGAAGGCCGAAAACCGACGCAGCTTCTGCAGCGCTGCGCGCAACTGCTGGTTGCTGCACAGTATCGCTACACCGAAACACTGAGCAAACCCAAACCGGCCAGTACCCTGCGCCGGGTCACCCTGCAGGGCAGCAATACCGAAGCCAACCGTCAGGCGGTCGATCGCGGCCTTGCCGAAGGCTTGGGGGTGAATGTGGCCAAGCGCTTGGGCGACCTGCCGGGCAATATCTGCACCCCCGACTTCCTCGCCAAGGAGGCCCGCAAGCTGGGCCGCAAATATGAAGCGGTCAAAGTCAGCGTTCTCGATGAAAAGAAAATGCAGCAGCTGGGCATGGGATCACTACTGTCGGTATCGGCGGGCAGCGACCAGCCCGCACGCCTGATTGTGGTGGAGTACCAGGGCGGAAAAAAAGGCGATCAACCCCATGTTTTGGTAGGCAAGGGCATCACTTTCGACACCGGCGGCATCAGCCTCAAGCCCGGTGCCAAAATGGATGAAATGAAATATGACATGTGCGGCGCTGCCAGCGTGATGGGCACCATGAACGCCGTCGCCGAAATGGGACTCAACCTGAATGTGGTCGGCATTATCGCCGCTGCAGAGAACATGCCCAGCGGCCGCGCCACCAAGCCCGGCGACATTGTCACCAGCATGTCTGGCCAGACAATTGAAATCCTGAACACCGACGCGGAAGGGCGACTGGTGCTGTGCGACGCCCTCACCTATGCCGGTCGTTTCAAACCCGCTTCGGTCATCGATATTGCCACCCTGACCGGCGCCTGCATCGTCGCACTGGGTAGCAAGGCCATTGGCCTATACAGCAATCAGGATGATTTCGCTCAGGAACTGCGCGACTGTGGCGAAGCCGCCCGAGACCGCGCCTGGCATATGCCACTGTGGGATGAATATCAGTCCCAGCTCGACAGCAATTTTGCCGACATGGCCAATATCGGTGGTCCGGAAGCTGGCAGCGTCACAGCCGCCTGCTTCCTGTCTCGCTTCTGCAAAGACTACCGCTGGGCGCACCTCGACATTGCCGGTGTCGCCTGGCGGATGAGTGGCTCCAAAGGCGCCACCGGTCGCCCGGTCGGCCTGCTGTGCCATTACCTGGAAAGCAAGGCGGCGAACTGAGCACTGTGACCAGGATCGACTTCTATATTCTCAACAGCCCCTCAGCGGAGGAGGCCCTGCTGTTCTGCTGTCGCCTGGCCGAAAAGGCCTGGCGCAGCGGTCACCGGGTGCTGATCCACAGCGACAACAGCGCCGCCACCGAGCAGCTCGACAAGCTGCTCTGGGACAGTCGCCCCAGCGCCTTTGTACCCCACTCTACCGACACCGGCGACGCAATCACCCTCTGCCATCCCGGTGACGACAATACCCCGGCGGAGATGGGCGAGCACTGCGATGTGCTGATTAATACCTCCGTACATCTGCCCGAGGCATTCAGCCGTTTCCGGCGAATGGCAGAAGTGGTGGTACAACAGGACAAGGCACTGACCGCATCGCGGGAACGCTATCGTTTTTACAAACAGCGCGGCTACCCGCTGCACAATCACCAGATTGCCTTCTGAGGGCCGACCATGCCGGATCCAGACAACCCCAATGTACCGCTGCTCAGCGAACTGGAAGCCCTGCAAACCCTGTTGAAGGAACAATCTGATCACGATGACATTCCGGTTCTGGATGATATTCTCGAGCCCTCTCCCCGGCTCGCCGAGCGCTTCGGAGAGACGCTGGACGATGAGTTTGAAACCGAGGAATCGCCTGCCGACTGGGACGAGAATGACCACAGCCGCGAAGTGTTTCTTCAGGCGTTGATCGATGATTTGCTGCCACAAATCGAAGCCGAGCTCCGGCAACGTCTGCTGAAGCTCGACCAGCAACTTCTCGAGCAGTGGTACCAACAGAGCCGCCGCCCCTAAGGCTTTGCCCCGACAAGCAAAAACTCAGTATACTTAGCCCCTTTTCTCGACGCTGCCGCCCTGGCGGTGTCGCGCTCAGCCAGTGCCAATTCAGCCAGTGCCAATACGGAAACCCATGGATAAGACATTTCAGCCCAGCGATATCGAAACTAAGTGGTACCAAACCTGGGAGCAAAACGGCTATTTTGCTCCCGGCGGCACAGGGCCGTCCTACAGCATCATGATTCCGCCGCCCAATGTCACGGGCAGCTTGCACATGGGCCACGCCTTTCAAGATTCCATCATGGACGCACTGATCCGCTACCAGCGGATGAAAGGCAGCAACACACTCTGGCAAGTAGGCACCGACCACGCCGGCATCGCCACCCAAATGGTTGTGGAGCGAAAACTGGCTGCGAAGGGCCAGACCCGCCACGATCTCGGCCGTGAGGCGTTTCTGGACAAGGTCTGGGAATGGAAAGAAGAATCCGGTGGCACCATCACCCGCCAGCTTCGCCGTCTGGGGGCCTCCGTGGACTGGGACCACGAGCGCTTCACCATGGACGAGGGCTTCTACAAAGCCGTTCAGGAAGTCTTCGTTCGCCTGTATGACGACAAACTGATTTATCGCGGTAAGCGTCTGGTCAACTGGGACCCGAAATTGCACACCGCCATTTCAGATCTGGAAGTGGAAAATAAAGACGAAAACGGCCACCTCTGGCACTTCCGTTACCCGCTGGCCGATGGCGCGCAAACTGCCGAAGGTAAACATTACCTCGTCGTCGCCACTACCCGTCCGGAAACCATGTTGGGGGATACCGCCGTCGCCGTGAATCCGGCCGATGAGCGCTACGCCTCTCTGGTTGGCAAGTTTATCGAGCTGCCGCTGGTCGGTCGCCGCATCCCCATCGTGGCCGACGACTACGTCGATCGCGAATTCGGCACCGGCTGCGTAAAAATTACTCCCGCGCACGATTTCAATGACTACGCGCTGGGCCAGCGTCACAAACTGCCCATGATCAACATCATGGACAAAGACGCCGCCATCCGCGCCGAAGCCGAGGTCTTCAACAGCGACAGCAGCCCCAATACCGAACTCGACGCCAAGCTGCCAGAAGCCTATGCCGGCCTCGATCGCTATGCTGCCCGCAAAGCCATCGTGGCTGATTTCGACAGTGCGGGACTGCTGGAAAAGATCGATGACCACGCACTGAAAGTGCCTCGCGGAGACCGTTCCGGACTGGTCATTGAGCCGCTGCTGACCGACCAGTGGTTTGTTGCCACACAAAAACTCGCCGAGCCCGCCATTGCCGCCGTCGAAGATGGCCGCATCCAGTTTGTGCCCAAACAGTACGAGAACATGTATTTCAGCTGGATGCGCGACATTCAGGACTGGTGTATTTCCCGCCAACTGTGGTGGGGGCACCGCGTGCCGGCCTGGTACGATGCCGACGGCAATATCTATGTAGCACGCACCGAGGAAGAGGCTCGCAGCAAATACAATCTCGCTGCCGACCTGCCGCTGAATCAGGACGAAGATGTCCTCGACACCTGGTTCAGCTCCGCGCTGTGGACCTTCGGCACACTGGGCTGGCCAGAAGCCACCGAGCGCCTGAAAACCTTTCACCCCACCGATGTACTCGTAACCGGCTTCGACATTATCTTCTTCTGGGTGGCGCGCATGATCATGATGACCATGCACTTCATGAAAGACGAAGACGGCCAACCACAAGTGCCCTTCAAAACGGTTTACGTGACCGGTCTGATTCGCGACGAGCAGGGTCAGAAAATGTCCAAGTCCAAGGGTAATGTACTCGACCCGCTGGACATGATCGACGGCATCGAGCTGGACAGCCTGCTGGAAAAACGCACCGGCAATATGATGCAGCCGCAACTGGCGGAGAAAATCGGCAAAGCCACCCGCAAAGCCTTTCCAGAAGGTATTGGTGCCCACGGCACTGACGCCCTGCGTTTTACCCTGTATTCACTGGCCTCCACCGGACGCGATATCAACTGGGATATGAAGCGCCTGGAGGGCTACCGCAACTTCTGCAATAAAATCTGGAACGCGGCGCGCTATGTGCTGATGAATACCGAAGGCGAAGACTGCGGCGTCAACGATGAGGCAGTGGAACTCAGTCTGGCCGACCGCTGGATCATCGCCCGCCTGCAGCAGGCCGAGCAGCGCGTGGCCGATGCCATGACGAACTACCGCCTCGACCACGCCTCGCAGGAAATCTATGAATTCGTCTGGAACGAATACTGCGATTGGTACCTGGAGCTGTCCAAACCCGTTCTCTGGGACGACAATGCCTCGGCCGAGGCCAAACGCGGTACTCGCCGAACATTGATTCGTGTGCTCGAAGCCACGCTGCGGCTGGCTCACCCTTTTATGCCGTTTATCACCGAAGAGATCTGGCAACGCGTGGCACCGATTGCCGGTACCGTCTCGGGCGAAGGTCCTCACAGCATCATGCTGCAGGCGTATCCGCTCGCCAACGTGAACGCGATTGACGAACAGGCACTGTCAGATGCCGAATGGCTGAAAGCGGTGATCACCGCCATTCGTAATATTCGCGGTGAAATGAATGTTCCGCCATCCAAGGCATTGAATATCATTCTGAAAAATCTGGGTGCTGACGATCAGCGGCGTCTGGACGATAACCGGCAATTCCTCACCAAACTGGCCAAGCTCGAGAGCATTCAGGTCTTGGGCAGCGGCGAGGAACCCCCCATGGCGGCCACGCAGTTGATCGGCGACATGGAACTGCTGGTTCCCATGGCCGGATTAATCGACAAGGATGCCGAACTGGGTCGATTGGACAAAGAGCTGGCGAAGCTTGAAAAGGACATCCAGCGCCTGGCTGACAAGTTGGGCAATCCGGGCTTTGTCGACAAGGCACCGGCGGCTGTTGTAGAAAAAGAGCAGGACAAGCTGCAGGCGCAACAGCACCAGCGCGACCGACTGCAGGCCCAGCGCCAGGCCATCGCCGAACTGTAATGCGACCCTGTTCACGCCTTTTCGCCGCCATTTCGCGCGAAAAGGCGTAGACAAGCCTCGCGCAATCGTTATAGTAAACAGCAGTCTGGCACAACAATCCGATTTAGCGTGATGTTTGCATCGCTTTGCACAGCCCACCCAGCGTGGTTCCCGAAGCAGGCGGGCAGTTTAAAACTGTCGGCATCACCCTCCTATCCTTTCCCCCTTTTCACCCAAACTGTCTCAGTGATTGGCGCCAAACCGGCCGCCCCACTGAAGCTACTGCCCCACCCCGCCCATCATCAAGAGGATCTGTAATGAGCGAACGTGTAACCGGGACTGTGAAATGGTTTAACAACGCCAAGGGTTTTGGCTTTATCACGCGCAATGAGGGAGATGATGTATTCGTACATTTCCGCTCAATTCGCGGCGATGGCTACCGGACGCTGGACGAAGGCCAGAGTGTCGAATTCAATCTGGTTGAGGGCCCGAAAGGCCTGCAGGCTGAAGACGTTCTGAAAGTCTGATCAGCCAGCATTCAGCAAGCGCTGCACCTCACCGCAAAGCCGTGAGGGCAACAAGGGATTGATGTACACCACGCCAGGTGGCGCGGTAACCGGTCCACCAGCGGGGCAAAGCTGCAGACTGATCAATTTAACGGACTCCTGCTCCAGCGCTTCTGGCAAGGCATTGACGGCATCGCTGACAATCAGCGTTTTTGCCGCCGGGTTCAGTTTGACGGTGTCGATATGAGTCGCGTACCGGGCCCGCCACCCCTTCCGGCCCAATGCCGCCGACACCGCCAAGCGCAGGGTGTCGTTATTGATGACCACCCATAGGTGGCTGGCATCATGGTCTGGCAAGGCGGTCTCTGAATCCTCGCGCTCCTCGAAGCCGTCAATGGGGAGCAAAACCTTGAAGCAGCTTCCCTGCTGCTCAGCAGCATCAACGCTGATCTCGCCCTCCATCAGCGACACCAGTTTTTCTGCGACCGCCAGCCCCAGGCCGACGCCACCAAAGCGTCGACTGTGCGAGCTCTCCGCCTGAACGAAAGGACGGAACATATCCCTGCCAATTTCCTCGGGAATGCCGACGCCGTTATCGCGAATCTCAAACGCGATAGCAGCCCAGCCATGCTGATGTTTCTCCGACTCATTAACAGGGCGGGCAAGCAGTTCTATCTCCCCCCTGGGTTTGCTCTGAGCGGAAAATTTGATGGCATTTTCGAGCAAGGCAATCAATAGCTGCCGCACACGCAAAGGGTCCAAACAAATACGCTCAGGCATGCAGGGATCGAGATTCAATATCAGTTGCTGACCATTGCCCATTACCTCATCCGCAAGCCCCAGCAAAACCCCTTCCAGATAATCTTGCAGCATAATCTGCTCGACCTGCAGAGTGACACTGCCGGTCTCGAGCATTGAGTAATCGAGCACCCGGTCCAATATGGCCAGCAGCGACTGGGATGAACGACCAATGGTATCGAGCATCAATTTTTGCTCGCTGTTCAGCGGCGATCGCAGTAGCAGATCCGTCATTCCCACAACGGCGTTCATCGGCGTTCTGAATTCGTGCCCGACTACCGACAGGAACGCCGATCGGGCTTTATTCGCCTGTTCCGCTTCAGCTTCTGCTGCTTCCAACTTCATGCTCATCAGCCGCAGCCGATCTTCGACGCTGTGCTTATCTGCCGCCAGCTGCCGTGTGGTCGTTTTGGCAGCGGTAATATCGCCATGCACGCCGACCATCCTGATCGCACGGCCATCGGCGTCACGCTTCACCGCCGCGCGGCAGCTAACGTCAACAATCGCGCCATCGCGGCGCTGTAATTGGTGTTCACAGGTAAAAAGCAGACTTTTGCTGCGCAGAAAATCTTTCATGATTTTCTTCAGCTTCCGCTGTTCTGGCTCGGGGATACAACTGAGCAACACGCGTTTGGTATCGGACTCCGCGACATTACCGCCGATCCCTACCATCGCCAGCCAGCCCGGACTGAGATACAGCTTGTCAGCGCGCATATCCCAGTCCCAGATACCGTCGCGCGATGCCATCACCGCCAGGTCAAAGCGCTGTTGGCTATATAGAAACTGTTCATGAAGCAGGTATTGGTCACCAACATCCCGCAGTGTCACCAGCAGCCTTGGCCCCATGGGCCCGGCATCAAACCAGCTCAGCATCAGCTCCACCGGCACATCGCTGCCGGAATGGCTGACCATCATCAACTCCTGACCTTCCGCTTTCCCTTCAGCATCGCGCACATTGCGCAACAGGCGCTGGTATTGGGGTTGGAAGCGAGGGGAAATCAGACTCTCGATATCCCGCTGAGTAAGTTCTTCACGATCAAAGCCCAACAATTGTGAGGCGCTGTCGCTGACAGCACACAGCTTGCCCATATCATCGGCGATCAATACCGCGCCAGGAATCGCGGCCAGCATGCGCTGACATCGCTGTCGCTCCTCGTGCAGGGCCTTATCCAAGGCCATTACCCGGCGACGCTTGCTGATAAGTAAAGGCACGGCAACCAATCCCGCCAACGCCATGAGAACCAGCACACCCAGGAGCCAGAATTGCCGATTAAGTGCCGCCGACAAGGCGATTTCCGTATTGAGGACCGCGTCGGTATTTTGTTGCTGCAACAGCATCAGGCTATCGTTGACGGCCTTTTGGTCGAGCCTGGGATTCAATGGAAACTCGGCTGACTCGCCGATGCGATAGCCGCCATACAGTGACAACAACGCTCCCAGCGTGGTGGTTGCGGCAGGATCTGCACCGGCGTCGCGCAGCGCGCCGAGAGATTGCTCCGCCTCGCGGAGCTGCTGCTGCAGACGCTGAAAATCGCCGAACTCCGGACGAGCCAGTTCTTCATGGAAATGGCCAATCACGCCCCCCCGCTCAAGCAGGTGATCAAGCTGTTGAAAATGCTCGGCAAATGCCTGTTGTTCGAGGATGCGTGCCTGTATTTCAGACTTTGCTGACTGGTTGTAAAGACCCGCGACAATAGCGAAAACAACCCCCAGTACGCAGACGACAGCAAGCATCGCCACCACCTTTCCGGCAATGCGATCAGCAAACACCCTTTCTAAACCGCCACAGCGGATTGTCATTGATACTCCCCTGTCAGCTTCCCTGCGCAACACATTGCCAAGGGCTTTTTTGATATAAAGCATCATCCCTTGGGGCGTCCAACGATAGAATGCGTAATTCCACTAACGGGTGCCTCGCAAACAGTGCGTATTAACACCGTGTATAGTCAGCATTCTGCTTAAAATAGCTGAGCAATGGCCGGAGGCAAGAAGCCGTCCTCCCTCGCCCAAAAAACCAACATATATGACGAGGATATCGCTATGTCTGCTCCCTACCGCGTGGCCTTGATTACCGGCTGCTCCAGTGGCCTCGGCGAAGCCCTGGCACGCGAATGCCTCGACCAGGGTTACCACGTTATCGCCACTGCAAGGCGCCCTGAGCATATTTCTCTCGACCACCCCCATTTGCACAAGCGAGCCCTGGACCTGAACGACGCTGAGCACCTCGCCGCCATGAGCCAACAGATTGTCGAGGAATTTGGGGAGTTAGCACTGCTGATCAACAATGCCGGTTACGGCTTGATGGGCCCCTTGCTGGAAGTGGACCCCGGCAAGCTTGCCGCACAGCTGCAGACTAACAGCATCGCCCCGCTGGAACTGGTGCAAAACCTGCTGCCGATGTTAAAGCGCGGCAGCACGGTGGTGAATATCGGCAGCGTTTCTGCGCATCTTGTCACCCCGTTCGCGGGCAGCTATTGCGCCAGTAAAGCCGCCCTGCACGCACTGAGCGATGCCCTGCGGCTTGAACTGGCCCCGTTCGGCATTCGCGTCATGGTCGTCAGAGCAGGTGCAATACGCTCACGCTTCGCCGACCGGGCCGAAACTGAACTCCAGACACCAAACGCGCAAAGCCCCTACGCCAGCCTGAGTGATGCCATTGCTGAACGGGCCCGCCTCTCCCAGAAAAGTGCCAGCGATGCCTCAGAGGTCGCACGGGATATTCTGGCCGCGGCACAGCGGGACAACTGCCCCGCCTACATTGGGGTCGCCAAAGGCAACCGTATGTTGTACCGCCTGAGCAAGCTGCCCGCTGAGCTGCGCGACCGCATTCTGAGCCGCCGCTTTGGCCTGAGTCGTCTCAGCGGCGACGAACTGCGCCGCTGATGCTATAATGCGCGTTTTGCGGTATTGCTCAACAGCTTTGCAATACCCTGTTTTTATTAACGATTTGGTTTTTTATCCGCATGCTTTTAACAATTAGACTGATCACCGCTGCCTTGCTTGCCGCTCTGGCGGTATTTTCCTTATCACAACTGAATATCGCCGTTACCAGCGCCCTGCCAGCGGCGGTTATCTTTGCGGCCATTTTAGCCGCCACGCTTGTCTCACCTCGCCTGCCCGCGCTGCTGGATGCGATGGCCAGCACTCGCGAACGCGGCACAGTCAAATGGTTTAATGTCAGCAAAGGCTACGGCTTTATCACCCGCGAGAATGGCGATGATGTCTTCGTTCACTTTCGCGCCATACGTGGAAAAGGCCGAGGACGTCGCAGCCTAATGGAAGGCCAGGTCGTGGAATTTGTGCTGACCGAAGGGGAAAAAGGCCCCCAGGCAGATGAAGTTGCGATTATCGACAAAGGCTGATTGCCACTAGGGCATCAGTAGTGTGGCGGGCGCTCCATTTGAGCGGCCAGCCCCGGCTCGCTGATTCCCCGCTCTTCCATGGCGTCGCGCATCTGGCGACTCATACGGGCGAGCTGTTGCAGTTGCTGGCGCAGCAGCCGTATTTCGGCATCCTGCTCTGTTACCCTGATATCCAGCGCTGTCAGCAAATCTTCCTGAAAAGCGAGCTGGGTTTGAAGATCAATCATTTGTTGCTGCTCGTCAGCCGTCATCACCACTCTCTCTTTCTAAAGCTATGGAACACAGCGCTATCTGGATAATTCGGCGCTAGTATACCGATCCTGAACCTTTTTGCCCGGGAAGCTGAAGTTTATGTCACGTCTTGTCTACTCCACCGACCAGGGACGTCTCTGCCCTGAGTGCTCGCAACCCCAGTCCCAATGTCGCTGCAAGACACTGGAAAAACAAGCCGACGCGGAAGCACGTCGCGGCGACGGCATCGTGCGCATCTTTCGCGAAACCAAGGGTCGCAAAGGGAAAGGGGTCAGCCTGGTGAAAGGACTGGATCTCGACGACGCTGCGCTTAAAAAACTCGGCAAGGAGCTCAAACAGAAGCTGAGCATCGGCGGCGCAGTTAAAGATGGCTGTCTGGAGTTTCAGGGCGACCAGCGCAGCGCACTAAAAACCTTGCTCGAAGCCAAAGGCTACACGGTTAAACTCGCCGGCGGCTGACACCCTCGCGACGGAGACCACATAAATCAGTGGTCCGCAGAGACACCGCCATCCGAGGCAAACCATGCGGCTGAGGGATCGCTGAGACGGTCCGCCCCCGTCGCCGCCCCGACAAACATTGGCCCCGTAAAATCGGTCCGGCTGGGGCGTATTTCATTCCAGTCCGCCACGATTTTACGGTAGCTGAAGCGCCACTCACCCTGTCGCTGCTCGTAGCGATCCAGATAGCGACCACCAACGACCAGCTCTTCCATCCCTTCCTCACCCGGATAACGGTGATAGGCCTGGCAATACACCTCACCCACCGCCGTGTCGCCGCTAATTTCAATCAGGTGATTGCTCACGGAATGCACCGTGGCCTCCATGGCTTCGAGCATCTCGGGTAGCCACGCAATGAAATCGCCAGCCAGCCCCTTAAACATCGCACCGTGGTCATCGATAGCATCGGGGTGGTAGAGCGCAGACAAAGCGGCATAGTCTTTTCGGTCAATCGCCCGACAGTAACGCAGCACCAGGTCACGAATGGCCTCTCTCGCCTGGAGTTCCTGCAATACTTCACTCTCGCCTGCCATTGCTCACCTCTGCGGATCGATCAACTTTTTATACCAGCGCCCGAACATAGCACAGCACTGCCACGCGCCACACTCTTCCGGCGAGCAATCTGCTAGCCTTAGCGATCAACACAATAACGAGAGCAACTATGAGCACACAATTTGGCGAAACGGTGGAAGTCGGCATCGTCACCAACAATTTGGACGCGATGCGGCACTTCTACGGTGAATTACTGGCATTGCCGCTGGAGGGCAGACTGGAGTTTCCCGGCGGCAGCATGGAGCGCTACCGCGTTGGCGGCAACATCATCAAACTGGTGAACTACGGCGACGACACCCCCGCCAAGGGCGTGCCCGGTGGCGGCTATGCCGCCTGCGGCTACCGTTACTTCAGTCTGGCGGCAAACGATCTGACGGCAACCGTGGCCCTGTTGAAAGCAGCCGGCACCGACATCGCATTAGACGTCACCCCGTTTGGCGGCGGCATCGGCTTTGCCTTTGTTTGCGACCCCGATGGCAATTGGATCGAGCTGTTTGGCGCCTGCTAAGCGGCAGCGATACCGTATTTGCGCATCTTCTCGATGAGTGTTGTCCGCCGCAGCCCCAACCGCTCGGCCGCGCGACTGACGACCTGTCCAGAGGCTTCCAGCGCCTGCGCGATCCGGCGCCGCTCCAGTGCAGCGAGTTCTTCTTTCAGCGATAGCCCAGAGTCAGGCGAAAGTAGCTCGCCGCCGCCAGACGGCGCGGTCCACGCTGAGCGATCTCCGCGACAATACCCCGGCAAGTCATGCACGCCAACGAGCTTGTCGGGGTAGCTCACCGCCAGTCGCTCCAACAGATTAGCCAGCTCACGTACGTTCCCCGGCCAATCATAGCCCTGCAAGGCATCCAGCGCGGCAGGCGTGAATCGGGGCAGTGGCAAGCCCTCTTCTGCCAGGCGTACCGACAGGCTGTCGATCAAGGCTGGAATATCCTCGCGGCGCTCAGAAAGTGGCGGTATAGAAAGTGGAAAGACGTTGAGGCGATAATAAAGATCTTCACGAAACTGACCGTCAGCAATCATCGAGGGAAGATCGCGGTGCGTCGCCGCAACAATCCGAACATCTGCCGTACGGCTCTCGCAGGAACCGACCCGCTCAAAACTCCGCTCCTGGATAGCACGCAGAATTTTCACCTGCATATCCAGCGGCATATCCCCTATTTCATCCAGAAACAGCGTACCGCCATGGGCGAGCTCAAAACGCCCCGCCCGACTGGAAATCGCGCCAGTGAATGCGCCTCGTTCATGACCGAACAGCTCTGACTCCAATAACTCTCGGGGAATAGCACCACAATTGATGGGTACAAACGGTCCCTGCGCGCGCTCAGACATACGATGAATTGCCCGAGCAACCAGCTCCTTGCCCGCTCCAGAAGGGCCGGTAATCATTACCGTAACGGGCTTGCCCGCGAGCTGCGCCACGGTATTTCTCAGTTGTCGCATGAGCGGACTGATGGCCACCAGTCCATCGCGGTGATCGCCCGTCTGAGGCCCGTTTTCGTTCAGCAGGCTCTGCAACCGAGACAAGCCCTCCAACAGTGAGGGGTACTCCGGTGCCACTACCGTGCCCACACAACGGGGCAACAGCGACGCCAATTCGGGCTCGGCAAGTCCTGGCAAGCTGGCATCCAGCAAAGACTCGCCGCCCTCTGCCAGCAACACCGCATCGGCGTCGCCCCGTTCAACCAGCATCAAGCCCGGCAGACCGATAGCCTCCAGCAACTGCCGGTAATACGCCTGTCGAGCGGGAGACGCTGCGATAAATAGCTGAACAGCACAATGGGCCATAGGAATGGTCGGTGAGCACAATGAAGCCGTCATTTTATTGACTCACCAAGGGAAATACAGCCCCAACCGGCAACAAACCGTCATTTTAACGACACTTCACACTCAGGGCGTCAGCGTCTCCAGCCAGCATTCAAGTTCCGTCGCGGGCATTGGCCGGGCAAAATAGAAGCCTTGCATCTGGTCACAGCCCAGCGATTGCAGGGCCTGCCAGTCCGCAATGTCTTCAACCCCTTCGGCCACAACGTCCATCTTCAGCGTGTGAGCCAACTGCGTCACGGCGCCGACAACGGCCGCCTTCTCGGTCTCCTGACTGATCTGCCGAACAAAGCTGCGATCGAGTTTGACCGCAGTTATCGGGAAACGCAGCAGGTAACTGAGGGAACAGTAGCCTGTCCCGAAATCGTCCAGGGAAATCCCCAGGCCCAGAGCCCGCAGTGCTCCCAGGGCATCCCCCGCCAGTTGGCTGTCTATCAATACGCCTTCGGTGATCTCAAGCTCAATGCGCGAGGGCTCCACCCCGCTGCGCCGCAGTTGGTCCGCGCAGTGGTCGACAAACCCCGGCGTTCGCAATTGCCTGGCCGATACATTCACTGACAGCTTGCATTGCGCAAGGGGCCCTTGCTGCCAGGCGACCAGTTGCTGACAGGCCTGCTCGAACACCCAGTCGCCAATTTCGACAATCTGGCCGCTTTCCTCTGCCAGAGGAATAAAGGTTGCCGGTGGCACCATCCCCATCTCGGGACTGTTCCAGCGCAGCAGGGCCTCCAACGCCAGAAGACGACGGCCGTCCGCCGAGACGCGAGGCTGGTAGAACAACGAAAACTCGCGCCGCATCAGTGCCTGCTTCATACCATCGAGATACTGCAGACTCTGACTCAAGCGCGGCATCATATCCGGCAGATAATAGCGGCTGCAGCATCGCCCGGCGGCTTTGGCCTCGTGCAATGCCAGATCCGCCTGTTGAATCAGCTCCCGAGCAGTGTCTCCCGACCGGGAAACACTGATACCGATACTGGCCGCGAGATATATGGCTTGTCCATTGTGCAGAAACGGCTCGTTAAACAGTGCCAGCAGTTCATCAGCCATCGCATCGACGGTTTCCCTGCAGGCCGACTCCTCATCTGCCACACGGAAAAACAGACCGAACGAGTCCGCGGCCAGGCGACCCAGGCCTTTTTTCCTGCACCCGGCCCCCTCAAAATAGCCCGCCGCGAGACTATCGAGCATATCGTCGGTAGGCGTACCGCAGGCCTTAAAGTGCTCACACAATCTCGCCGCCAACAAACGCAGCAGTTCATCGCCAGCATCATGGCCAAGGACATTATTTATGCGACTGAAGTGGTCAATATCGAAGTAGAAAAAGGCGACCTTGCTGCTGCCGCCTTCGGTTTCAGCAAGCAGCTCATCAACACAGCGTTCGAGCAGCACCCGATTCCGCAAGCCGGTCAGCGGATCGTAATAGGCCATCCGCGTGATCTCACGCTGGTTCTGGTAGCGTTCGGAAACATCGACGCAAAGCCCGTTGATCTGCAATAGCGGGCCATCACTGCGCGTCAGCTGCATTTCCACCCAGCGCCACTGACCATCGTCATGATGCCAGCGATAATGACAGAGCGATTCCTGACCATCGCTTATCGCCTGACGAAAACTGTTGGTAATGCGTTTCAAATCCGCAGCAGGTACGCGCGCCGATAGTGATCGGGTCAGACTGATGGGGTCGAGCTGACTGTGTTCCAGCCCCTCCAGGCCAAACACTTCCCCGTTAAACATGCGAAAGCGCTTGTTCTCCAGGTCGTAATGCCAGTGAGCGATCTTGAGCATCCGGCGCGCCTGGTCCTGCACAACCTGCGCATCGCGCATCACTGCCAAATGCCGACGGTCCTCGACCAGGCGCCGCAAACCGTGCAGCAGCGAGGCGAGATGAAAACAGGGTAGCAGCAGATCAGCCCCGGCCTGACTCAGCGCATCGAGCTCACTCCCGGCATCCTCGCCCTCCGCCAGAATAACCAGCAGCGGCAGGTCGCGCTCTTGAGCGCTGCGGCACAGTGACTGCTTCTCAGCAAGGGAAAATTCCGCAGCAATGACCACCGCATCGCAAGCCGGTGTGTCCTCGCTGCTATCGAGCGCCGTCGCCACGTGCACCGACATATCTGGCGGAAGATCTGTTGCGCACAGCGGTATGTCACTACCGGCTGGTGCAATCCACCACAGCACGATCGCGGATCGTTTATCAGGGTTCCAAAAATCAGGAGGCATTACCACTTGCTCCATGCACCCACTCACCCAGGCTACATCTTGTATGTGAGTTTTTTGTTATCACGCAAGTCACGTTACACAGGCGCGCCGCAAAATCATAGCGCGACGGCAAAAAGAAAAGAAGCCAAACTGCCGCTTCGCGATAAGGCATCAAGGGCTTGCCCACCCGAGAGCCATGCTGCAAAATCGCAGCGTTTCAGCTATTTCCCAACAGGATCAACCATGTCAGACAGCCAACCGGTGTACTACCTCACCTGGGATGAATTGCACCGGGACACCCGCAACCTCGCCCGAAATCTAACAGACAAATCATGGCGCGGCATTATCAGCATTGCCCGCGGCGGTCTGGTGCCCGGCGCCATCCTGGCAAGAGAACTTAATCTGCGTGTGGTGGATACTCTCTGCATCGCCAGTTACGACCACGACCAGCAGGGTGATATCCAGATTCTCAAATCCGTGGACGGCGACGGCGACGGCTACCTGCTTGTCGATGATCTGGTCGATACTGGCGGCACCGCCAAAATCGCCCGACAGTTATTGCCCAAAGCCACGTTTGTCACCATCTACGCCAAACCGCAAGCCCGTGATCTGGCGGAACATTACAGTCGGGAATTCGCCCAGGAAACCTGGATTCACTTTCCCTGGGATATCGAGCATTGCTACAGCGAGCCTCTGGTGCGCTGAGCCTTTGCCCTGTCAGGCCGTACAAAGTAAACTCTCGGCCTCGCAATTTCTGCCCCGGTGGCACAGCTGGATAGCGCGGCCCCCTCCTAAGGGGCAGGTCACAGGTTCGAATCCTGTCCGGGGCACCACTCACCTACCAACACGACACCACCCAACCCCGCCAAAACCTCCCCAAAGCCTTGCATTACGGGGCATTAAGCCCATAATTACCCATATCAACACCGCAACTACCAACACACACCAAGGATTTTTTGGGGGTACTTCTGGGGGTACCTCGGCACACCAAAAACACAGGTACCCCCAAATCTAACGACCTATGGCGCTCACAGACACGAAAATAAGGGGTTTAAAGCCCACTGACCGAGATTTTAAGGTCTCGGATGAAAAGGGCCTGTTCCTGCTGGTGAAGAAAACCGGCGGGAAATACTGGCGAATGAAGTACCGCTACCTGGGCAAAGAGAAAACGCTGGCTATCGGGGTTTACCCCACGACCACACTTGCCCAGGCCAGAGCGGCCCGTGATGAGGCTCGCTCCCTGATTGCCAATGACGTTGACCCTATGGCTCAGCGCAAGGCCGCGAAGCTGGCCAAGCAGGAGGCCTCTGCAAACAGCTTCAAGGCCATTGCGCTAGAGTGGCGGCACAAACGGAAGCCCGGAGCGCCAACCAGCGAGAAGCGCCTCGCCGCTATTCTGGAACGAGACCTTTTCCCCACCCTCGGCACAATGCCGGTCAACACGGTAAAGCCGACCGACGTGCTGAGGGCCTTGCGAAAGATCGAGAACAGAGGCGCACTGGAAACCGCAAAGAAAGCCCGACAGGCTACCGGGCAAATATTTCGCTATGCCATTGCCACTGGGCGAGCTGATGCCAACCCCGCCACCGATCTGAAAGACGCTCTGAAAACAGCAACCACACAACACTATGCCGCCCTAACCGACCCCAAAGACGTTGGGCGCCTTATGGCCGCCATCCACAGCTATCAGGCCACCCCCGCCGTTATGGCCGCCATACGGCTTGCGCCACTGTTTTTCTGCCGCCCTGGCGAGCTGCGCCAGATGGAGTGGCGGGAAGTAAACCTTGATGAAGCGCGAATAGAGATACCGGCGGGCAAAATGAAAATGAGCCAAGACCACATTATCCCGCTATCTACACAGGCACTCGACATTCTGCGAGAGCTGGAACCCGTCACAGGTAAAAGCCCCTACCTATTCCCCAATGCCCGGAGCCTGTCACGGCCAATGTCCGACAACGGCTTGAGAATCGCTTTGCGAACGATGGGCTACACCAAAGAGCAAATGACACCTCACGGTTTTCGGGCGATGGCGCGTACCCTGCTGGATGAAGTATTGGGCTTTCCCGTGGACTGGATAGAGCACCAACTGGCCCACGCCGTGAAGGACGCAAACGGCAGAGCCTACAACCGCACACGGCACCTCGATAACCGCCGAAAAATGATGCAAGCATGGGCTGATTACCTGGATACGCTGCGCCTAGAGATAGATAACGTGGTACCTATTTCAGCGGCAAAGGGGAAATAATGCTAATTTTACGGCGGGGACACCCCAAAAGTGGTGGGAACACTGGGAACGCTGGGAATATGAATAATAAGTATATGATTTATAGTAGTTATTACCTTGGTATTTCTGTTCCCAGCTTGTTCCCACTTGAGAAAGTAGTGGGAACAAAACCTCCCCAACGGCAAGGAGCCTAGCACCACATGGAAACCGAAATACGCCTCCTAGAACGGGTAGAGCTGCCAAGCGATGTGGCTGTCAAATGGGAGTCATCCATACACCGGCTCTTCTCTGAAGGCGTACCGCTACCACTACAACCTATCAGCGACTTCCTGAAAGATGTTCTACTGAACTCGCCCCCCGGTGAGTGGCTGATCGGCAAAGCCCTGGGAGACCTGCGCCAGCTTCTCGGCAATCCAGTAGCCGCGTTCTGGGGTGATGTGCTAGACGGGCTTAGTATTGGCGAGGCCGGCATGTTTTTCATGACTATCTATTGGGTGATGCTCGACCCCCGCGCCCTGCAAGCCGAAAGAGAAGAACGCCAGCTATTCAATGCTGGCTTGGCCTCAGAAGGCGTTGAATGTGCGCTCAAGCTCCACAGACTTGTCGATTGGTTCTCAGGCCACCCCGCTGAATTCCCGGCAGAACTTGAACGGCTTCTAGACGATGGACAATTTACTGACAACCTGAACGCCTTGCTGCGAAACCTAACCAGCACCCAATGGCCAAGCCTTGCGCAAGACTCACCCCAACAGAAGGCATCGCGCCGAGACGAATCAGTATTTATCGTCACCAATAAGCCAAACAAGCTGGGAGGCAGATTCATCCACTACAGTGGTGAGACAACCTATTATCGAGCCAAGGTAATTTACCGGGGGCGCGACTGGGACGACCCCCGGCTGCTCACTTCAGATTTAGGCCAACGGCTCCTGGTAGAAAACTCGTTAGAGAAAATAGCGTCGATACCGTTTTTCCAGCCACCAGCTTTTCTTGAGCGCCCACACACGAAGCCATTACGACAAGGCAAGAAACCGGCTCAATCGTTCCTGAGGGCATTACTCGACGTGCTTAGCGAGGATGACGGAGCACCTGAAATGAACATTGAGCGATGCGATTCTTTAGTAAACGCCCTTTTTTGCGAATACGGCGGCCTGGATCGCTCAGAAATCGCCAATATAATGAACGCGCATTACCACAGGGGCGCGCCAGCATCAAGGATTTGAGCAATCGTTTTTAGCGACCCTCAATCCATGACCACACCCCTGCACCACTAATAGCCTTTCCTTCACTACCGCACCACAAGGCGCGGCACGTTCTCAAATCCTGAACAGTGAGGAAAGACCAATGCAAGAAAGCACCCATCTCTACACAACCACCGACCTTGTGGGGAACCGAAACAAGGAGTCACAAGCACGCCGAAAGCTGCCCATTTCAGCTGAAAAGCTCCGCAAAATGGTGAAAGCTGGCGAATTCCCCAAGCCTATCAAGATAGGCAACCGCAATTACTGGCGCCCTGCCTGCGTTGACGCATGGATTGAATCCAAGGAGCGTGAAGCACAGGAGGGCAGCAACGATGCGTAAATACGCCCTGAGCAACCCTCTCGCCACCCTCGCCACAGCCTTATTGCTAACTCTACCAATACTCGCATCAACCACCAGCACGGCAACCACACCTACCAGCGAGCGTGCGGGGGTGGCCCAATGAAAAAAGTCACCTACCAAGCAATACGCGAGCTGATACCACCAACAAACCCAAGCAAAATTGCGCGGGTGCTCCACCACCTGGCTACCGGCAACACCCTGAATTCGATTCAAGCGGAAACCGAACTCAATGAGCACAGCCTGCCAAGCACTATCAGCACCCTTAAAAACAAGTACGGCTTTGAAATCATCCGCACCGACAACCCAGAGCTTGACCGCTTCATGGTCTACACCTTGGACTCATCACCAGAGTCTCTACAGCTTGCATTCCGAATGCTGCTCGCCTTTGGGTACCGAGACCCGCAACGCGATTTGTTCAACGGCGAGGGCGGCAATATTGACCCACAAAGTGTTCGGCGACTAGAACACCCTGACCCAGTCCCACTAGAGGCCCTGATACTGCACTGGCTAGCCGGTGGCGAAACGCTGATCATGGTATGGGGCATAGGCGCCGAACCCGACAGCGAGGAACGCGCACCCTCACCCGATAGTGAAATTGCGCACATCATCGACTCACTCGCAGAAAGACTCAGCATCGAAATACAGCATGAGGACATGGTCGGCAGCGCCTTTACCGAAACCGGGGAGCCTTGCCGCCTTCGCCGGTATTTTATGTCGCCTACCCCGCAAGAATCGCTTAAATGCTACCAGGCCCTCACTGGCAGCGGCTTTACAGAACCAAGCTGCGCAGCCATCCCCGCCGCCACCACGGGGGAACCTACTCTATGAGCCACAAATGCGAGCCAGACGCGCCCAGCTTAACGAGCTTAATACTCCATGAGCCAAGAGTGTACGGCCCCCACGATATAGAACGAGCGACGCGCGACCTCTGCGCAAAGCGTGTGGCTGAGTTCGCCCTTCACATTGACCGACCACCAAACCAGAGAGGCGCGCCGGTATTGGTTGTGTGGCCACGTGGCGCGGTACTATTCGCCAGAGAGCACGACATACGCAACGATCAAGCCCTATCCATAGCGTGGGCACGCGCCGCCAGCGGTATACCAAGCGAGCCAGCCAGACGCCACGCACTCTGCCTGCCGCCTGTTCGGGGGCGGGGTTTTGAGAACGTGGCCTTCCTTCCACCCCGAAAGGGGGAAGCATGACGAATAAGAGACTGGACTTCGCGAGGGTAAACGACCGGGCGCTACAAGCAATTGAGCAGGTACTACAGCACTGGCTGCCCGGAGGTAAACGGCAAGGCGGCGAGTATGTAGTGCCCAACCCAACACGGTCAGACAGCAGGGCTGGCTCGTTCTCTATCAACCTGAGCACAGGCGTGTGGAGTGACTTTGCCACCAACGACAAAGGCGGCGACCTGGTATCGCTTGTGGCTTATATCGACGGCAGCAAACAGGGTGATGCGTGCAAGGCGCTTTCCAGCTTCCTTGGCATAGATCCCTCACCCGGCTACACAAACAGCGCCCAGCGCACCGAAAGCGCACCCACTAAACGCAAGCCATCCCCGCCAGACTTTACGCCTATACGGCCAATACCAGAGGCGGCAATGAAACACTGCCCCACTGGCACACCTCGCCTGGGGGAAGCCAGTGCTATGTGGGACTACCTCTCCCCCGACGGCAAACAAATACTGCTGCGGGTGATACGCTTCGATAAAACCGATGCCGAGGGTGGCCGAACTAAAGACTATCGCCCTTTCTGCTACGGCAAAGACAAATCAGGCCGGGAAAGCTGGCACGCCAAAGCCCCACCCAATCAGCGGCCACTATATGGGCTAGACAAGCTGGCGAGAGCCACAAGCACAACCCCTGTATTACTGGTCGAAGGCGAGAAAGCCGCCGATGCCGCGCAGCAGCTATTCCCTGACCTGGTAGTAATGACCTGGCCCAGCGGTTCAAAAGCCATCAGCAAGGCCGACTTCACGCCATTACGTGGCCGCCACGTGCGCTACTGGCCCGACAACGACAAAGCAGGCACCGATAGCGTGCCACCTCTAAGAGCAATTCTTGGCGCAGCGGGGGTGGCCGAGTTCCTGAGCATCAACCTTGCGCTATTTTCTCAGTTTTCCCCCACCCTCGATGCAAACGGAAAAGCACAGCTCAGCAACACCAGTAGCGCATGGCCGCCAAAAGCAGATGCCGCCGACGCAATAGCACTAGGATGGACTGCTGACCACATCACACAGCTAATGGGCAAAGGACTTATCCAGTCAGAAACGCCCACACCTCCCATACATAGCAGCGAGCCAGACAGGAACAATGGCCGCTACCAATCCCGCCCAGATGGCCTCTATTGCTTCAACCAGAAGCAAGAAAAGTATCAATGTGTGGGAGGCCCCCTTGACGTTGCCGCTCGTTCCCGTGATGCAAACAGCGAGGGCTGGGGCCTACTGGTGAGATTTAAAGACTTTGACTCACTGACCAAGGAGTGGAATATACCGAGTATTTACCTAGTAACAGAGGGCGGCAATAAGGCTGTTGAGGGGTTGATTCACCGGGGCTATAAACTCGCACCGCACCGAGATGCTAAAAACCAGCTCAGAGAGTACCTACAGGGGTACGACACCCCCGACAGGGTGCGACTCGTCAACCGGATGGGCTGGCACGGGTCTGATGCCTTTATGCTGCCAGATCGCGTTATCGGCACCCCAGCAGAGCCGCTCCACTACTACAGCGACTCCGCCTCTCTTTGCAAAGCTTCTACCTCAGGCACCGTCGAAGAATGGCGGGATAACATCGCGAGGTACTGCACCAGAAACAGCCTGCTTACCTTCGCTGTATGCGCTGCCTTCGCTGCTCCATTTCTCGATATACAGGCCACAGAATCTTGCGGCTTTCACTTTGTCGGTGATAGCTCGCTAGGTAAATCCACCCTCCTTAAAATTGCGGCCAGCGTATACGGCAACCCCGCGACTGGCGAATATACAAAGACCTGGCGCACCACTGACAATGCGCTTGAAGGGATGGCCGCCGCCCACTCTGGCTGCTTGTTGGTACTCGATGAAATAGGCCAGATAGAGCCTCGCATTGTTGGTGAAACGGTTTACTCGCTGGGTAGCGGCGTGGGCAAGTCTCGGGCAACAGAAGCAGGAGGGAACAGAGGCAACCAGCACCGATGGCGGGTTATCTTTATCTCCAGTGGAGAAAAGACCCTTGCAGACCACATGGCGGAAGCCAACCGCAAACCACAGGCGGGAATGGAAATGCGCCTACTAACCATCCCCGCCAACCCTCATAGCGACACCGAAACGCGGCGACAACTCGGGAACTTCGAATACGACCACGACCAAGGCGGCGGAGCCGCTCTCTCTCGCCTACTGACCGATAATGCCAACCGCTGGTATGGGGCGCCGCTAATCGCCCTGCTTGAGGCGCTGGTAAAGGCTGACCGTACAGAGATGGCCAGCTATTTGGCAAAAGTACGAGACAACTTCAAGTTTGAAGCACTGGGCAACGCAGCAAGTGGCCAAGCTCACAGAGCCGCCGACAAATTTGCGCTAGTAGCCGCCGCTGGAGAATACGCCACAGGCATTGGCATTACTGGCTGGGAGCATGGCTGGGCAACCTATGCCGCCGGACGCTGCTTTCGGGCTTGGCTTACCCTGCGGGGAGGTGAAGGCAACCTCGAAGACGCCAAAGCAGTCGGGCACGTTAGGGAAATGCTGCTTAAATACGGCGAATCCAGATTCACGCGCTGGGAAAACGACGATGCGAGGGTGGATGAACACGCCCCCCGCACAATGGAACGCTGGGGCTTCCGAAAGACCATATGCGAACAAGACTCAATGCTTGGCGATACTACAGAGAATACCTATTACCTCACCAGAGACGGCCTGCAAGACATGTGCAAAGGCTTTGACGTTACCAACGTAGCCCGACTTCTAAACGAGCGTGGAGCCCTTGAGACAGGGAGTGAACAGGGGCGCTTAACCAAGAAAGTCCGCTTACCTGGCAGCGGGAAAAAGGCCGTGAACTGCTACGTGATAAAGCTTTCTGCCCTGCTTGATGACGATATGCCAACGCAGAGTGGCGGGGACGGATTTGACGGCGAGCATTGGGACATTCCCGGATTTGACAAATAACATTGCAATAATCGTGCCGTTTAACTCAAGTCGCGCGCTTGGTAAACGGCAGCATCATCGCAAGCAGCAGAGCATTGACACAACAGAGTACAGGGGGCTATTTTGGTCTCACTAGAAAACGAAAAGCGGTATACCGCACCCGATAGCCTTGCGGTTTTTTTGCGCCTGTAAAAAGGCGTCGTGCCGTTATGGCCGGGTGGAGAGGCGTAATACAAGACCCTAATTGGGGAATAGGCCCGGAGCTACTTTTCGTGCTCTAGTTGACACCCGGCTGCCAGCCACTAACTGGCAGCCTGCAAACTTAAAACGAAAGGGTATACAGATGACCACACCTCCACCAAACCAAGACACCATCACCCGCCTACAAAGAGCCGTTAACAACATCGACAGCGCGTCTCAGCGGGGGCTTTCCCAGATCGCCTCTATTGCTAGCCTCGCCATCCACCACATTAAACACGGCACAGAATCAGCCGCACAAATGGAACACTTGGCTAACGCGCTGCGCGTCATTCAAGACAAAGCCCTTGAGGTTGAAAACTGCATTAACAGCGAAGCAGAACGAGTGGGCTGCCACTATGAGGAAGACAGCAGCAATATCGTTCAACACAACGCTACCGGGAGAATCTAATGAGCGGTTTTCACGAAAAAAACTTCTACGGTACGCCGGAACACTACCTTACCAGCACCGCGCCCACTGACTACGGCAATATCGACATAGACGCGCTCAGTTGCGCCTTATCCCGCGCGGAATCTATCTGCATTCTCCTGGGGGCGAACTTCTGCGAGGACAACGGCGTGCGGCACAATGATGATGTGCTGCGCAATGCGACCTGGGCCCTAGAGGGAGCCATTAACCAAGCCCAAATGATTCTATGGGGCGGACGCACAACTGACGCCCCAAAACACGAAATACAAGGCAAGGAGGCCTAAGCATGACCAATACGCCGAACCAGACACAACACCGCCCCGCCGATCTGGCAGATGCCGTTCACACGATAGACGGTCTTTCTAAAGAAGGGTTCTCAGAAATAGCCGCCATTGCTGACTTAATGAAAAGCAGAATTGAATCAGCTATTGCAAATGGCGGGGGTGGGCTGGAGAGCCTCTATCACGCTGCTACAGCGATACAAGCTAAGGCCCTGCTTGTGCAAAGCTGCATCGAAAGCGAGGCAAACACCGTGGGCTGCAAGGCAGCAAGTAAGCTCACCAAACCAACCCCCACTCAGTAAACCCCACCGAACAGGTGCGCCATTGACAACCATGCGCCACTGACGTACCTTCACCATATGGAATTTATAGAAACCCCGGTATTCACCAGCTGGCTAAAAGCCAACGTCAACGATGACGAGTACCGGGAATTCCAGCAGGAAATAGCCTCCAATCCCACCAAAGGCGATGTAATACAAGGCACCGGCGGCTTCCGTAAAGTACGTATAGCGTATGGCAGCAAAGGAAAGCGCGGGGGTGGCCGGGTTATTTACTACTGGTTTGATGACGATTCACAGATATACCTGGTGATGGGCTACAGCAAAGGCGAGAAGTCAGACCTTAGCCCACAAGAGAAGCGAACTCTAAAGGGTCTGACAGAGTATTTAAAAGGGTGATTGATATGGCTAGCGATAGATTTGCAGACCTCGTAGAAAGTGTTGAATGGATGGTCGCCCACAAAAGCGGCAAGGCCCCTGCTGGGGGCAAAGTTAGCCGCGTTGAGCCGGTAGACGTAAAGGCACTGAGACACAAACTTGGGCTATCCCAAGCCAAGTTTGCCAAGGTAATCAACGTGTCCGGCGACACCGTAAAGAACTGGGAGCAAGGCCGCCGCAGCGTTCCTGGCCCAGCCATACGGCTTATGAGCATCGTTGAGAGACACCCGGAAATAGTCGCGGAAGAGCTAAGCGCCTAGGCCCTGCCAGCATCCCCACCCCTAAGCTGCTACGAGCGCTGTGTTCCCAGTAGGCAACCACCGGGAACACAGACATTCCACACTGGGAACAAATAAAACTCCTAGATTCAATACGTTATAGCTGTGTTCCCAGAGTTCCCAGTGTTCCCACCGTTTTTGAGGCGCCCCCACCCCCGCCCCCTTTTGGGCTTAAGAAAATCTGCGATCAGTGAAAGAGTGAATACCCTATGTCAGACATAGGGTATGCCGCGCCTGGTGACAGCTGGTAGGTTTTGGCCAACCACCACCGCCAGAGGGAGGGGTGGTAGGAAAGTCCGGGCGCTCCCAAGCAGACACCGCCTCCCCCACACAATTTTTATGCGAATCGAAATGAAAAGAGATTCACCACCTTCAACGACAAGGGCATAGGTACTCCTAAGGGGTGGCCACACGGGTAATTCGGGCCCCGGTCTGTTAACAGACATACGACTTTACAAAGGGGGGGTATAGGTTCTTCTGCCGGGGGTGGCGCCCCTCGACGGCAAGAGGCGCGTTTTTCAACTAATACACCTCAGCTAGAGGGGGTTGTCATGGCACTAAGGGAGGTAATAATTCACTCTCTAAAATAGGGCACCTTGACTATCTGGGGGTACTTTTGGGGGTACTTTTCAAAAAAAGAAAATCATTAACCTATATTATCAATAACTTAATCCAACTATTCGGCGCCTGTCCGGCACCACTTCTCCTTCATTCACATTCGCAGTTCGTTGACGCCTGCAGCCAATCACGCATGCTCTCCGCCTCTTCCCGATAGGTTCTCCGCTCGGCCCTATCCAGGGCACAAAAACGCAAGGTATTCATCAGATAGCGATCCAGCCGCCCCGGCAACAGTGACGCACCCGGAGTACAACAGATGTGATGCCAGTGCAGCAGTTGCCGGGCAGCATCCAAATGAAGCAGCTCTCCATTGGGATTGAGGGTATAGGCCAAAATGGCAGAATCAGGCAGTACCGGCCCACAGTCTACCGAGCGGGCAACAACAACAGCCGTCGCCGCATCCGGGTACCCGAGGGAGACTAACTGACGGTAATAACGCGGCTGCCCAAGACCGAGATCAAACGTTGCCCAGCAGAGCTGATGCTGCTCGACCCCATCACCGGGCACTATCGAAACGGCTTCGCTCTGCCCACCCAAGAACGCCGGATACCAGGGTAACGCTGGCTGCGACGCCGTGTGGTAAAACAGCTCGGCCAGCCGAGTGAGCGCCCCCTCATGCTGCCCGCTGATAGCGATATGCGTGTGATACACATGGCTCTTCAGGCCACTCAGCCACTGCCGCTCAGTCCTGCAGCGGTCAATTTCTCGATGTCGTTGTTGCATGGCTTGCGCCATCGTGTGCATGGCCCTGAACGACTGCGGCGCCTCGGCTACAGCCTCATCCAGAGAGCATTCCCAAGCGTCCATTCTTTCAGGGCCACTGATAGGCCACTTCCACTCCGTAGTGGCGCGGAGGCAGCGGCGCTTTCGTTGTTGTACCGAGATTGTCTCCCAGTGCAACACCGCCGCCAAAGTAGACGTCATCCTTGAGGTTGTTCACATACGCGCTGATTCGCCACTGCTCATCGAGCAACCAGTTCACACGAGCGTTGTAAAGCTCCTGCCCACCCAGTGTGGCGCCTTCATAAAGACTGGCCATGGCATCCAGCCCCACAAAGATCTCGGAGCGATAGGAATAGTGCAGACGCGGAATGATCAGCCCCACCGGTGTCATAAACTGGTATTGAATAGCGATTGAACGCGTGTGCTCTGGCACCACGGCAAACGGCTCGTCGCTGCGATCGAATTGTGAGCCATCGGCAAGAAACACCGTGTAGTCACGATAATAGGCGTCGGTGTACCCCGCGTTGGCATCGATCCGCAGGGCATCCAGTACCAGCGTCGCCTCCAGCTCCGCCCCCTGAACGATCGCCGCACCGGCATTGTCGAGAAACAGGATCACATCCGTCGGTCCACCCGGCCCCGTTTCCGCCTGCTGAACCTGAATCTGGTCGTAGTCCATGCGGTATACCGCGCCATTCAGCCGCAGGCGCGAACCCAGTGCATCGATCTTGAAACCGAGTTCCGTGTTATTGACGATCTCTGGCTCAAAGGCATTCAAGCGCCGTCCGCGCAGGCCGATCCCCCCCGGATTTATAGCCTTCGCTGACGGTTGCATAGGCCATAAAGCTGTCGATAGCCAGCGCGTCCATCCAGGCGCCCCGGCCAAAATACGTCAACGTCGCCGCCGGAGACAGTTGCTCAAAAGCCAGCGACGTTTCATTAATCTCCGGGTCAAGAAACGGGATCGGCTGCGCGAAGTCGATGCCATCGAAGACCACCCGTGGCACCGGCGCGTAGATACCGCCCTGTGCGTGAATCAGCCCTTCGCGCATACCAAAAGCCGCAAAATCAGGGTTGTAGAGAACAATCTCCCGCTGCTTGTCATCTTCGGTATAACGCAGGCCCAGCGTCAGTTGCCATGACTCGGTAAAATCGTAACTTCCCTGTATGAACACCGCCCGAGTTTCATTTTCGATATTGCTCAGATTGACCGACGCCGACAGCAGCGGAAACACCAGATTGTCAGTCAAGTCGCCAATCGGCCCCAGGTCCGGAAATAAGCCGCCGGGCAACAGGCTGCCCGCCAGAAAGGTCGGCGGAATACCCAGGACGCCGTTGGCGCCGATAATCTGCGGGTAGGGAAAGCCCTTGATGCTCTCCGTGGAGTAAAAGGCACCGAAGGTCAGATCGAGCTTATTGTCGAAAAACCGGCCATTGGCCTTCAACTCCTGACTGAGTTGATAGCGCGCCTCATCACCGGGATCAATGCCGGAAGCGCGCAGTGCCTTGGTCGCATATTTTTCACCGTTGTGTACCAGACTGAAGTCGCTGGCATCCACATCTTCCTGCCTACCCAGATCATATTGACGGCTGTAGGCCGTTATCGATTCAACATCCAGGCTCTCGCCGCGCCAGCGCCAGGTCATTGCGTGCAGTTCAGAGGTCTGCTTGTAAAAACTGGCCTCGGCATTAATGGCCACCTTGCGCTGCTCGGCGAGATCTTCCTGCGCCGCGCAGCGCTGAGCGTAGTTATCACTGGCACCGGGAATGAAGAAGGTGGCAGCCGCCGCATCGGGGTTAATGACCTCGCAATTACTGCTCTGCCCCTTTTCATCCTGATGACTCCAAAACGAAAACCAGTCCAGCGTTAGGTGATCAGAAATATCCCACAGAAAGCGCCCCGCAATCGCCTGCCGATCTTCATCGGCAAACACGCTGTTGTCCGCGATATTTTCAAAATAGCCATCGAGTCGACGCACGGAGGCACTAAGGCGAAGCGCCATATTGCGTCCCTCAACAGGGATATTCACGCTGGCTTTGAGATCTTCCCGCCCGTAATTACCCACGGTAACGGTGGTCGCCCCTTCCCAGGCATCAAAGGACGGGGCCTTTGTGGTGACCAACATCGCGCCGCCGGTATTGTTTTTGCCAAACAGCGTGCCCTGTGGGCCGCGCAATACCTGAATGCTGGCCACATCCACCGCGTCAAGGAGCTGGGAATCCTGTCGAGCAATAAAAATACCGTTCAGGTATTGCCCTACGCCGGGGTCCAGCTCCGGCGTCGAGGCACGCTGGCCAATGCCGCGCACAAAGATCGCCTGACTTTTCGTGGCGGTAGGCGCCACCTGCAAGTTCGGCACAATATTCTTGATATCCGCCAGGGTGCTGATCCCCGAGCGCTCCAAGTCGCTGCTACCCAATGCCGATACCGACACCGGCGTATCCTGCAGGCTTTCCTCCCTGCGCCGCGCCGTGACCACCACTTCTTCAAGTTGTGCCATGACCGGCGAAGAATACAGGGGTGCAACGGATAGTGAGCACCACGCTGCCGTCGACAATAGCGACGACAAAAACACAGCTCTTTTTGTCACTGAGGCCTCTCTTATTATTATTTATCACACACCCTCAATGACACACAGTTACACGAACGCGAACTAACATCCAGCTCCGTACGTAACGGGCCGATGAAAACCGACGGGGGTCTACATTGACATACTGACGCTGAATGCCGGAACGAGCAGAAATGACAGACGAAAAAAACCCCGGCAGGACAAACACTGCCGGGGCCAATACGGAGAGATAATCGCGACGGGGCCGTAACGTCAGAGAGAGGGGGTAGACATCGCCCCGCCGCGACATGACTTAACAATAATCATTCTCATTTTTATTTGCAAGCAATTTGCAAAAAATATTTTCAAACTCAGGGCTCAATCTCGATCAACACCTCACCTGGCGTCACGCGGTCCCCTTTGGCGACGTGAATATCCATAACAGTACCGGCGATAGGTGCCTGTACCTCCGCTTCCATTTTCATGGCTTCGGTTACCAGCACCGCCTGCCCCGCCTTGACAACATCGCCCTGTGCGACCAGTACATCGACAATATTGCCCGGCATATTGGTAGTCACGTGGCCCGGCTTGCTGGCCTGTTTGCGACCACTGCCACCTTCAGCCTGGTATTCATTCAGCGCCTCGAACACCACTTCCTCAGGCATTCCGTCGAGGGTCATATAAAGATGCCGCTTGCCCTTACCCTTGATACCAACGCCGGTAATCGCGACCTGATAGCTTTCGCCGTGAACATCGATGACAAACTCCGTGGGCACGCCGCCCTCGCTGACGGGACGCGGTGTCTCGGCAGCAGATTCCAGCACCTCGGGTTGCAGCGTGCCATCAGCGCGCTGCTGCAGGAAGCCCCGCCCCAGATCCGGAAACATGGCATAGGTCAGCACGTCTTCTTCACTGTCGGCCAGCCCAGCAATTTCACCGCGCAGCTTATCCATTTCATTGGGCAACAGGTCTGCGGGACGCACATCAATCACGTCCTCGGTTCCAATCGCCTTGGCGCGCAGCTCTTCATTAACCTGCCCCAATGCCGCCCCGTAGTGCCCCTGCAAATAGCGCTTCACCTCATTGGTGATGGTGGTGTAGGGCTTGTCGGCCAGAATATTCATCACCGCCTGAGTACCGACAATCTGGGAGGTCGGGGTGACCAGAGGCGGATAGCCCAGGTCTTTGCGCACGCGGGGAATCTCGGCAAACACATCGTCGATACGATTCAGCGCGCCCTGCTCTTTCAACTGGTTCGCCAGATTCGACATCATGCCGCCGGGCACCTGATTAATCTGCACGCCGACATCTTCACGGGTGAATTCACTTTCAAACTGGTGGTATTTCTTGCGCACCACCCACAGTTTTTTGGCAATGCCCTGCAAGGCGGTCAGGTCCAGCCCCGTGTCATAAGGCGTACCTTTCAGCGCGGCCACCATGGTTTCCGTGGCGGGATGGCTGGTGCCATTGGCAAACGCGGAAATCGCCGTATCGATCACATCCACACCGGCTTCCACGGCTTTGAGCTGGCAAAGACCGGCGAGACCGGACGTCATATGCGAGTGCAGCGCCAATGGCAGGTCGAACTCAGCTTTCAGCGCCTGCACCAGCTCCTCAGTAGCCGTGGGTGTCAGCAAGCCGGCCATATCCTTAATCGCGATGGAATCGATGCCCATGTTCACCATATCCCGCACCTGCTGGACAAAGGTCTCAGTGCTGTGCACCGGGCTGGTGGTGTAGCAAATGGTGCCCTGGGCGTGCTTACCGGCCTTTTTCACTGCCGCGATGGCAGTTTCCAGATTCCGCACATCGTTCATGGCATCGAAAATCCGAAAGATATCCATACCGTTGTCGGCAGACTTCTGTACAAAGGCCGACACCACATCGTCGGCATAGTGGCGGTAACCCAGCAGGTTCTGACCGCGCAGCAGCATTTGCAGCGGCGTGTTGGGCAAGGCCTCACGCAATTTGCGCAGCCGCTCCCAGGGATCTTCCTTCAAAAAGCGCACGCAGGCGTCGAAGGTGGCGCCACCCCAGACTTCCAGCGACCAGTAGCCGACGGCATCCAGCTCGGCGCAGACCGGCAGCATGTCTTCGGTGCGAAGGCGCGTCGCGATCAGTGACTGATGGCCATCGCGCAATGCCACATCGGTGATTTTCACAGGCTTGGCAGAAGATGGTGAAGAAGAAGTCATGGTGCGTTCCTTTACTGTTTGCACGGGTATTCGCTGACGGCAGAAAAATTTAGAGTCCGGCATGGGCGGCTATGGCCGCCGCCACCGCCAGTGCCAGTTCTTCGGGCCGGGTTTTATCGGAGTAATGGGTCAGCTCCGGGTGGTTCTCGACAAAGCTGGTATCGAAATGCCCTGCCCGAAAATCCGGATGTTTCAGAATTTGCTGGTAGTACGGCGCGGTCGTTCGCACCCCCTGAACCCGCATATCGTTCAGGGCCCGGGCGCCGCGATTCAGGGTCTCTTCCCAGGTCAGCCCCCACACCACCAGTTTCAGACACATGGAGTCAAAATACGGCGGAATACTGTAGCCGGTGTAAATCGCCGTGTCGGTGCGCACACCGGGGCCACCGGGTGCGTAATACCGGCTGATTTTGCCGAAGCTGGGGAGAAAATCGTTTTTCGGATCCTCGGCATTTACCCGAAATTGCAGGGCGTAGCCGCGATAACTGATGTCTTCCTGCCGATAACCCAGCGTGAGCCCGGAGGCAATGCGGATTTGCTCGCGCACAATATCCACCCCGGTAATCTGCTCGGTAATCGTGTGTTCAACCTGCACACGGGTATTCATTTCCATGAAGTAAATCTGGTTGTCAGCCAGCAAAAACTCCACGGTCCCGGCATTTTCATAGCCCACGGCCTCGGCGGCGCGCACGGCCAGCTCACCAATATAACTGCGCTGTTCCGGAGTAAGCTGCGGTGACGGCGCGATCTCAATCAGCTTTTGATTGCGGCGCTGAATCGAGCAGTCGCGCTCATAGAGGTGAATCACATTGCCGTGACTGTCGGCGAGAATCTGCGCCTCGATGTGACGCGGATTAACGATGCACTTTTCCAGAAAAACATCGGCGCGACCGAAGGCTTTGGTCGCCTCCGAGACCACACGGCCAAACTGCCGACGCAAGTCGTCTTCGCTGTCGCAGCGGCGAATACCTCGACCACCACCACCTGAGGTTGCCTTCAGCATGACGGGATAGCCGATCTGCGCCGCGACGTCGACAGCTTCGTCAACACCGGCCAGATTGTCTTCCGTCCCCGGCGTAACCGGCACGCCCGCCTCTTTCATCGCCCGGCGCGCTTCGGTTTTGTCCCCCATGCGACGAATCACTTCAGCGCTGGGCCCGATAAAGGTAATCCCTCGCTCAGCGCAGATTTCCGCCAACTCTGGATTCTCCGACAAAAAGCCGTAACCGGGATGGAGACCGTCACAGCCGGTCTCCACTGCCAGTGCCACCAGTTTTCGAGGATTGAGATAGCCTTCCAGTGGATCGCTGCCCACATTGTAGGCCTCGTCAGCACGCTTGACGTGCAGAGAGAAACGATCGGGCTCGGTGTAAATCGCCGCCGAGCGAATACCCATTTCGGCGCAGGCCCGAACGATACGCACCGCAATCTCACCGCGATTGGCAATGAGGATTTTTTTCAACATTCGCGCACTCCCTTCAACGCTGGCGGGCCGACCGAGGGTCGTCCAGCCCTTCACTGCTTCCTACCCTAAACAAAAGCTGACACAATAAAAAATTAATAATAGTTTGAGTATTTATAAGCAATTACTTATGAACAAACCTTTCCCCAACGTGGCACAGGGCATCGACCAATGAAACTCAGCTACCTGCACCGACTGACACTGCGCCAGGTCGATGTGTTTCTGGCCGTTTGCCGCCACCGCAGCTATTCCAAAGCCGCCAGCCAGCTCGCCCTGACGCAGCCCGCTGTCAGCAGCCAGATCCGCAGCCTGGAAGACCTGATCGGGCACGCCTTGTTCGATTACATTGGCAAACAGCTCTACCTCACCCCTGCCGGAGAACTGCTGGAACAGGCGGCCAGAGACATCAAGCAAAGACTGGTCCACCTGGAAATTGAATTGGCAGAAATGCACGGCCAGCTATCGGGCACACTGAACATTGCGATTGAAAGCAGCGCCGAATACCTGCTGCCCCGCTATATCCTGCCGTTCTGCCAAAAATACCGGGAAGCCGACATCGTGCTTCATGTAGAAAATCACCAGCGTCTGATGACCCGGCTCAAGAAAAACCTCGATGATCTCGCCATCATGACCCAGGTACCCGGCGACCGCAGTCTGAACTACACACCGTTTGCCGAACACCAGCTACTGGCCGTTGCCCGTCCCGACCACCCACTGGCCGACAGCCAGCAACTGAGCCTGCTGGACTTGATGGAATACCGGCTGCTGCAACGAGAACCCGGTTCCGGTACACGCCAGATCTTTGAGAGTTTCTGTCGGGAAAACAGCCTGCTGATCCGGCACAGCCGTCAACTGGGCAGTCACCAGGCCATCCTCGCCGCACTGGAAATGCCCGGCGAAAACAGTGGCGAGTACGCCGTGCTGCCGCGACCGCTGGTCGACGAAAAAGTCCATACCGGCGCCCTGGTCAGGCTCCCGGTCAGCAGCTTTCCCATCCGACGCTCATGGTGCAGTGCCTACCCCAGAGGCAAGCATCTCAACCCGCTCGCCAGTGCGTTTCTGGACGCCCTGCATCTGCCAACCGCTGGTTTAGAGGGCACCGGGCAATAAGCCGTTTCGGGAACCCGGTGTGACCTCCCCGGTCTCAGCCTGCGAGGCCGGCGCCGTCATTCACCGACCGATGCGGCCATAACAGTATCGCCAACAGGAGACACTATGGGTCGCATCCCCCGGATCACACTGAGCACTCTGCTACTCATCAGCGCCGCAACAAGCCTGGCTGCTGACTACCGTTTCAGCGACAGTCACCTGCATATCGTTGATTTTTTCCAGCAGGCCGAACCCCTCGATGCTCTGCTGGAACAAATGGACACACACCATATCGAGCACGCCATGATCAGCGGCATTCCACTGATGAAAAAATGGCATGAGGACGAGCCCAAGCGCCCGCGCTATTACAGCGGCGACAACGGCGGTCTTTATTGGTATAGCGCGACAGATAACTACCTCATTGAGGCGCTGAGCGAACTTGAGGAAACGGATCGTCAGCGCCTGCATCCTTTTCTGGTGGGCTTTAACCCCACCGACAAAAATGCCGCCGAACAGATAGAAAAGTTACTGCGACTGTATCCCGGCATTTGGCAGGGCATTGGCGAGATCCTCACCCGTCACGACGATTTGACCGCTCTCACGCAAGACGAACCTGCCCGCGCCAACAGCGAGGCGATGCACCGCATCTACCGGCTCGCGGCACGCCACAATCTGCCGGTGCTGCTGCACTCGAACATCACATCCAAGCGTGAACGCAACCCGCTGTATCTGGAAGAATTGCAGGAAGCGCTGCGCGAACACCCCAAGGTGAAGATCATCTGGGCGCATGCGGGCACCAGTAAAACCCTGCATCGCTATCAGGGAAAAATGGATTTCTTGCTGCCGACGGTAAAAGCCCTGCTGGCCGAACACGATAATCTCTATATCGACCTGTCGTGGACGGTATTGCAGCCCTATCTGCTCGACGACAAGAAGCAGCCCGACCCGCAGTGGCTGGCATTGGTCAACGCCTATCCGAAGCGATTTTTAATCGGCTCGGATGCGCTGGGCAGCTACGACAGCATCGGCGAAAAACTTGAGGACTTCACCCCGTTTCTGGATGCCCTGCCCCGCGATATCGCCAACGGACTGGCAGGAGAGAACTTTCTGAGCCTGCTTCCGGACCCAGTTCGACTGACAGACGACTAGCGATGCGCCGCTTGATTGGCCTCACCGAGATACAGATTGATACGGGAAAACTCCTCCGACTCCGACAAGTCGGGAATGGTCGTCGCATGCTGAAACTGGATATGCCGATAACCCGGCACCGAAAAATTCTTCACCCGAGAATCGGCCACCAACACGGTGTCCGCCCGCTGACGGAAACAATCCAGCAGCGGGAGATTGGCGCGGTCATACAGTACATCCGCGACCAGAATCACATCGTAATGCCGCTCATCGGCAAAAAAATCAGCGCTGTACTCCAGCTCGACGGTATTCAGTTCGGCATTGAGATAGCTGGACAATATGGCATCGGGGTCCAGATCACAGGCCACGACCGAGGCCGCTCCGGCTTTGGCCGCCGCAATGGCCGCGACCGCAGAACCACAACCAAAATCCACCACCGACTTACCTCGGACTAACTCGGGATGATCCAGCAGATAGCGCGCCATGACCTGCCCGCTGCCCCAGCAAAAACACCAGTAGGCGGGGTAATTCATAATGCGCTGAATCTGTTCACTGTCCAGCAGGTGCTGCGGATAGCATTCATCCAGCAGCCAAAGCTGCAATTCCGGCGCCAGCGGCAAGGTTTGCGCACGCAGATCGGCGCCGGGAATAAAGTCGCGCAAGCGCGACTGCAATTGCTCGAAACTGTTCACAATAGCTGTTTACAATACCTCTATCCGGCAAGGTCGTTTTCAGGCAGGAATCCCTACTATGTCAGACACTCCCGTTGATCCCGCCCTGTCAAAATGGCTGGAAACCCTCGACGAGGGCGACGAGCATTACCTGTATTGCCAACAATGCGCGGCCGCCATCACCCGAGAAAATGCCAGACAGGAGATCAACGGTCAGCACCGCCACCGCTTCATCAATCCGGCGGCGGTAGTATACGAGGTCTGCTGCTTCGCGTCGGCCCCAGGTGTGGATATCAGTGGCGAGGCCACCCGTGAACACAGTTGGTTTCCCGCACACAGCTGGCAGTACGCCCACTGTATTGACTGCGCCAGCCACCTGGGCTGGTATTTTGAGCGCGATGGTCAGCAGGCATTTTTCGCGCTGATTGATGCCCGCATCACCAGCCACTGAACGATCACAGGTAACACGTGCCCGAGTCCTCCGAATTTATCGTCCCGCCCTGCCATGACGCCGTCCGCCTGCTCTATGAAGACGAGCAGTTACTCGCCGTCGACAAGCCCGCCGGACTGCTGTCGGTGCCGGGTCGTCACCCCGCCAACCGCGATTGTCTGATTACGCGCCTGCAGCAGGATTACCCCAGCGCGCGCATTGTCCATCGTCTCGATATGGCCACATCAGGGCTGATGCTGATCGCCCTCAACCCCGATAGCCACCGAGCCTTGAGCCGCCTCTTTGAGCAACGGCAAATTCACAAGGAATACCACGCCGTAGTCGCCGGACAGGTCGCTGCCCACGAGGGCGTCATCGACCTGCCGCTCGCCTGTGACTGGCCGCGCCGCCCCCGGCAACACATCAACTTCGGGCACGGCAAACCTGCCCAGACCCACTATCGGCGACTGGACACCAGCGCCACGCAAAGTCGCCTGTTGCTCACCCCCTATACCGGGCGCTCTCATCAATTGCGCGTGCACTGCGCCAGCCTCGGCCACCCGATTTTGGGCTGTGAATTCTATGCAGACGCCAGCACGCGAGATGCCTCTCCCCGCTTGCTGCTGCACGCCTCGGCACTACAGCTTCTGCACCCTGTGAGCGGAGAAGCGCTGTCGTTGCACTGCGAGCCACCGTTTTAGCCGCTCTCGCTCAGAACATCGCCCAAGGCCATCACCTGCGTATCACAACAGTCAGCCATTGCCTGCAAGGCAAGCGCTGAACTAGACTGATTTCAGCAAGAGAGAGTCTGCCCGTGGTCAGTACTGAAACGCTCAATCAGGTCTCGCGCATTATTCTGCGCCCCAATTGCTCTGCCAGCTGGGAGAGCAACCGGCGTATTATTTTCGGTATTGGACTGGCCAATCTCATCGCCGCATCGGGCATGCTGTCCATCGGCGCCTGGCTGGTACTGCCCTTTATGGGGCTGGAGCTTTTTCTGCTGTGGTATTTGCTGCGGCGGGTGTTCGGTAAATTACAAATCCAGCAAGTTGTCAGTATTGAAGGTAACGCGCTTACCGTCGAGATGGGTTACTTCTGCGCGGAACGCCGCTGGCTGTGGCCCCTCGCTGACAGCCGCGTGCTCGTCACCCAGCACGACCACCCCTGGACGCCGCTGGAAATCAGCCTCTGCCACCACGGCGAAGCCGTTCGTCTGGGCGCCTTCCTCAACAAAGAAGACTGTGAAAAACTGCTGGGCATCCTCCGCCAGCAAGGGCTGATGGTTCGCCAGTTCAGCGGCGAGGCGCTGCTGAAGGCCTGATCGCATTTTCTAAGGATGAACGGTCAGCGACAACGGCGGCAAGCATTGCGCGCGCAACTGACAATGCGCCCGCAGCCGATAATGCCCCCGCTCCAGCGGCTGCATTCCCCCCAACGCCCCCGTCAGCAGCCACTGATCCGGGCGAATTTCCCAGCCCAGCGCTATCCGCTGATTGATGAGTGCCAACAGCGTTTGCCATTGCCCCTCCGCCAATGCCTCGGCGGGCGCTTCAATCAGTGGCGCACCGTCCTTCGTCAATTCCAGCTCAAGCCTGCCAATGTCAGCGGAAAGCGGCACGCCTGCGGCGACAGCGAAGTAATGCGCAGCGACATTGCCGCGCACAATATTCAGGGCACTCAGCGGCGCAGGAATCCGGCTCAAATCCGGCAGTTCCAAGGCCAGCGCCAACCTCGACAGCTTAGATTTCAGCTCTGCCACCGAGGCCATCGGCTGGCGCTGCACGTCCCGCAGCTGAAAGGCCAACTCCATCTCGAGCATGCCCTTGCCGAAATCAGCCAGTGAGACCGCCCCACCGTCCAGCACGCTGCCTGAGGGCAAATTGCCAAACACCGCACGGTCACTGTGAAAACGCTGACGGGATAACAGACTCGTCAGCCCCGCCTTAAACCCGGCGGGCGACGCGACACCGGGAAGCGTTTGGGACAGGTTCTGATCAATATAGGCGCTCTGCCATTCGCGGTCTGTCGCCGCTTGCGCGAGCGGAGCGCTGAAAACCACCACAGAGAGCAGACTGACAATCAGGGAACGACACACGGGCTCACTACCTTATTCGATAAAAAAACGGGGCGTTTACTGCCCGGCCAGCTCACCGGGCAGCGCGGCCAGCGTACTCACGGTCAGCGTCGGCGCCAGCTCCCAGGGATCCAGCAGCGCCGATGTATCACGCTTCAGCCACACCGCCTGCAAACCCGCGCTACGGGCGCCGATCACATCAAAGCTGTTGGCGGAAATCAACCAGGACTGCTCCTGCTCGGCGTTCGCAGAACGCAAAAAATGGGCGTATACCGCCGGATTGGGTTTGTAACTGCGCAGTGGCTCAGCGCTGACAATGCCGTCAAACAGTGCTTCAAGCCCGGCATGTTCGAACAAGGTCTGCACCGCCGATGCGGCGCCGTTGGAGAAAGCGTACAGTCGGCAACCCGCATCGCGGAGTTCAGTCAGCGCCTGGGGTACATCATCGAAAGCGGGCAGCCGCCCATAGGCGGTCATCAGC
>NZ_CFHTQA010000028.1:0-49506 GCF_984394615.1 Spongiibacter sp.
CTCCTATACGGAAGCGGCTCCTTGAAACCTGACAACCTATGTCAGGACGGGACACGGAGTTTATTGGGCGCCGGTCAGTGAGGCGATTTTGGAGGCGAAGAGATCCGCGGTCATCGGGTGGTAGAAGAGGTAGCCCTGACCACTGCGGCAGCCGGCATCGGTGACGCGCTTCAGTTGTTCTTCAGTTTCTATTCCCCCGCAGCTCAATTCGTAACCCAGTTCGAGACTGAGCGTGGCAATGGTTTTGATCAGCGCTCGGGCTTTCGTGGAGTGAACGCTGTCGGCGACCAGGTTACGGGAGATTTTTACCTTCTGAACCGGGCATTCGCTAATCGCCTGTAAGGCGTTAGCATCGGCGTCGTCGAGGGTGATGGTAACGCCTCGGGCTTTCGCGGCGATGATTTGTGACTTGATTCCGTCGTTGGGAGATTTAAAGCAGGAGGCACTCAGCTCCAATTCCAAGCGCTCACCGGGAACTGAGAACTGCTGCATAATCCCCAGCAGGCATTTGGAGAAGTCCGGATGACGGGTTTGCATGTCGCTGATATTCACAGCGATTCGGCCAAATTCAATACCGTCTTTCAGCCACTGACTGGCTTGACGACAGACCGCCCGCAGGACCAAATCGCTCAGCTCTCGGGTTTTGCCGCGCCGTTCTGCCAGCTCAAAAAACTCCAGTGGTGATTGCGAGTTTTGATTCGGAAAGCGGGCGAAGGCTTCCACGGCGATAATCTGTCGGGTCTGCAGGTCAATAATTGGTTGGTACAGAAGGCTGATTTCAGAGCGATCAAGCGCCCGGGTGATGGCATCGGTAGCCAGTTGATACTCCTCGGATAGTCTGCCGAGCTGGTATCCGGCAAAGCAGTAACCCAGTTTTCCCGCTTTGGCGCGATACATTGCCTCGTCAGCCAGCTGTATCAGCTCATCTTTACTTTGTGCATCGTCGGGGCAAATGCTGATGCCGATACTGGTGCTCAGGTACAACTCCAGACGGTCCAGGCGCACGGGCGTGGCAAGTGAGTCGAGAATTCGCTCGGCAATCATTGCCACGTCTTCCACTTTTGAAAACCCCCGCAGCAGGGCGGCAAACTCGTCACCCCCGAGCCTCGCGGCGAGGTCGTGTTCGCGCAGACTGTGTTTTAAGCGCGAAGCAAATTCCCGAAGCAGCAGATCTCCCGCAGCGTGGCCATAGGTGTCATTGATCGGCTTGAATTTATTGAGGTCAAAATACATCAGTGCCAGATTGTCTCCCTGGCGCTGATTCTTTTCCAAGGCGTCTTCCAACTGGCTTTCGTAGAGCACCCGATTGGGAAGCCCCGTGAGTGCATCGGTGTGTGCCATTTTTTCCAGGTTGAGCAGGCGTTGGAAGCCCACCTGACGGTCAATCCAGGCGGCAACAATACTCAACCCTAGAATCAGTGCGGCAAACAGACCAATTCCAGATGCCAGATTCGCGCTGGAGACAATAGATTGAATGGCATGTCCGTCGCCAATGGCATAGAAACGCGATGCTTCCATGGCGGTGTAATGCATGCCGGATACGGAAATCCCGATAATCGTGCCCGAGATGTAACTCACCGCATTTTCCGGCAGTTGTTTCTGGGCGCGAAGATAGCGCCTGATGCTGAGGGCGGTCAGCGCCAGCAGATAGGCGATACCGAATGAGGCAATAAACAGGGGCAGGTCATACCGCAGCCCCGGCATTTGCATGGCCTCCATGCCGGTGTAGTGCATCACGCCAATGCCACCGGCCAGCGCGATAGAGCATAGCTGCAGATGCAGACCGCTGAAATTAGCTTGGGATATGAAGTAGAGCGCGGCAACACTGCCAGCCATTGCAGGTAGCAGGGAAATCAGGGTCAAACCTGCGTCATACTGCATGTCAGCATGCTCAGGCAGCTTGAAGGCAAGCATGCCGGTGAAATGCATAGACCAGATGCCAAAGCCCAGCGCGGCAGCACCGCCAAGCTGCCACCAGGCCTTGGCTGACCTGGAGGGGCTTGCCGTCATCCTGTCTGCCAGCGCCAGCGCTGTAATGCCTGCAAAGCAGGAGATGACAAAAGAGAGGCCTACCAGCAGTGGATCGTAGCTTCCCACCAGCGGATGTCCCAATACCGCTGAATCAGCATCAAATCGCCAAAAATTCATGTCTGGATCACTTCTTCTTGAATCTCGTTTACGGGGGGCTTGTTTGCAAAGAGATGCGCGGTGGCCAAGTCGTTGAGCAATCGTTCATCCGCGTAAGGGAGCACCCATAATGGGTATAGCAAAGGACTTCTACGGGAGAAAGCCGGATTTGGATTCGCACCGGGCAAATTCCTGAATATGATGCCTGGTGCACAGCTGTGAATAAAAGTGTGAACATGAAGTGCCGTTTTCCGGAATGCTCGTGATGGCGCATACGCCGGAGTATCCGTAAATTCGGGGCTCAGCAATGACAAAGCCCCATTTTAAACGCGTAAGCAGAGGGAGTGATCAACATGTCGATGGAAATCAGTGACTACCGTTGTCGGCGTTGCGGAAAGGAATATCCCCAGCCAAAGCTCAATCGAGAGGGCCATACCCACTGGGAGTGCCCACATTGTGGTGCACCCGAGAGCATTCACATTACCCCGCGACGAGATCGTGACAGAGACTATCGTGCCTAGTTCGGCTCGCGCTGGTATCGCGTAATGGTAGTCCGGTTGGTGCGTGGAAGGGGGGATGTCAGGGCGTCGCTGACTCAAAGTGACCGGGGGCGTCGTGTTTCGGTGTACATCCAAGCGTTGCGCTGATGGTGCCAGCGCAACGCCTTTCAGTATCTTAACCGATCGCTCGCTCATGGCCTTGCCAATAGGGCTCGCGAAGGTGCTTTTTGAGAATTTTTCCGGAGGGGTTACGCGGCAGCTCGGCATGGTGGGCAATCTGTCTTGGAATTTTGTAGCCCGCGAGGCTGTCTCGCAAAAATGCGACCATTTCATCCGCATCCAGCGATTGGCCTTCTTTTAAAACCACACAGGCGAGCGGGGCTTCGCCGTAGTTCTCGCAGGGAATTCCGACAACGGCCACATCCGCAACGGCCGGGTGTTGGCTCAAGGCGTTTTCGATTTCTATGGGATAAATATTCTCGCCGCCGCTGATAATCATGTCTTTGATACGATCGCGAAGGAAAATATAGCCCTCATCGTCAATAAACGCAGAGTCGCCTGTGTGTATCCAGCCGTCGCGCAGGGTTTCCTCGGTTGCCTCTGTGCGTCGATAGTAGCCCATCATGTTGGCGTCACAGCGAACCAGTAGCTCGCCAGTTTCTCCGACGCCGAGTTGCTCTCCCTGGTCGTTAACGACTTTTACATCGATACCGGCCTGAGGGCGGCCGCAGGAGGCGAGCAGTTCCGGACGATCTTGACCCGCCCGGCGATGATCTTCTGCAGACAGTGAGACCACTGCGCCGCAGGTTTCTGTCATGCCGTAGACCTGATAGAAATCGCAGTCGAATACTTTCAGCGCACTTTGCAGCAGGGCACTGTTGATTGGCGAAGCGCCGTAGACGATCTGTCTGAGATGGCTGAAATTCCGCTCGGCAAGATCAGGCACCATGTGGATCATTGCCATAATCATCGCGGGAACGACAAAGGTGTTTTCTATTTGGTAGCGCTCCAGGTCTTCGGCCACCTTGAAGGGGTCGAAAGTCTTGTGAAGTACAACCGTCCCCCCAGACAGAATCGGGAGAATCAGCGTGCCAGCGCCGCCGATATGGAAGTTAGGTGCGCTGACGAGATCGCGACTGCCCGGACAGGCTTTTACAGACCATGACGCGGCTGCCGAGGCATAGAGAGAAAATATGTTTCGCTGGCTGAGTACGACCCCTTTGGGACGGCCCGTAGTGCCGCTGGTGTACAACTGCATGATTGCGGCATCGCTGCCGCGGCTGCGGTCGATACCGGCTGCGTCGGGTAAGCTGCGACACCAGGCTTCCCAGCTGCCATCGTGGGAGGAGAGGATGGGTACGCTCGTCTTCAGTGAAGCAATGAGGGGCGCCATATCGGTATCGGGCGCCGCCAGCATCCGCGCATTGCTGTCGTCTAGTACATATTGCACTTCTTCCGGTGCGAGTCGGTAGTTCACGGCGCAGAGCACGGCTTCGACGCGACTGCAGGCGACCAGGAGCGTAAGAAATTCTGGGCAGTTCTGACACAGGCAGGCGATGCGATCGCCGGCCTCTATCCCCCGTTCCAGCAGACCAGCGGCAATCGACTCGGATTGGCGCTGGATTTCCGCATAGCTTATGGGCTGATCAGCGAAGATCAGGCAGGCATTCTCTGGGGTTATCCGAGCATGGTAGTCGACGAACTGATGAATTTTCATCACGGCTCCTTGGCATATTATGGGTATTATTGAATGCGGCCGGTTTCACTTTAGAACGAGCTATGCCTGCTTGCCAAGTCGGCAGGTGCCAGTTGCTGTCGTCAGGTGCGTCGGGCTGTGTCGGTGTTCACGGTATTGTGCCGACGGTATTCGCCGGGGCTGTTGCCTGTCCATTTCTTGAATGAGCGGATGAAGGCGCTGGGTTCAGAAAAGCCCAGCTGATAGGCAATCTGCTTGATATCCAGCTCCGGCTCGGCCAGTAATTCAATGGCCAGGTCTCGCAGCAGTTCGTGTTTGATCTGTCGGTAATCACATCCCTCTTGTGCCAGTCGGCGCCGCAGTGTCTGCGTGCCAAGGCCCAGCGCGTCGGCAATGTGCTCGTAGTTCGGCAATTTGGGGAGAGATTTTTTCAGGTAACGGCGAATCTGTTCTGTGTAGGTGCCGTCCTGGCCTGGCACATGGAGAAACTCAAAAGGGACACGCTGTAGGTAATCATCGAGTTCAGCCTCGCTGCGGACGATGGGCAGTGACAGCAGGCGGCGCTCGATCACAAACTCGGTATGGGGCTGCTTGAAGCGGGTTTCGCTGTGAAAGAGGTAGTGGTATTCGTCGCGATGCGCCGGAACGGGGTAGTGAAGATTCACCCGCAGCAGCGGTAATGGTGTCCCGCACAGCCAGCAGAACAGGCGGTGAAACATCATCATATGCTGCTCACACACCCAGGGCGTCAGTTCATATTCGGGGTCGGCCTCGAGGCGAAAAAAAGCATAGGCATCGCGTTCAATGAGGCTGACGCGATAGCCGCTGTCAAACAGGTTGAATAGCTCCCTGTGCCGACTCAGTGCCTGCCCCAGATCGTCACTGTGGTGACAGTAGCGAACCAGCGCAGCCATGGTGCCAATGCGCTGCGGTGTTTTGTTGTAACCGAGCGATTCATCATTCGACAGCTGGGTGGCGGCGTCCAGCAGGCGGGCAAATTGTGCGGGGCGCACCCTTGCACGATTGCTGTTGAGTACCGATTCACTGATATCACAGTGCTGCAGCAAGTCGCTCAATTGCCGATGCGGCAGCGCCAGTTTTGCGACAACGGCCTGCACAAACGATGATGAAATGGTGCGGTTGTGGCTGCTGCTCACGGTTTGCCGGTCCTTCGCTGAGAGGGTGAGAAGCTCAGCAGTCTACGCCGGGCTGTAAGAAAATGTCTATTGTATGTCACGGTCGATCATTGTCTGTGCTTTCGCTGAGCGCCACTCTTTGCTGCACATAAAATCCAAGCAAGGGTGAAACAAACCATGAGCAACAGCGCTTTTATCTATGATGCCGTCCGGACCCCCCGGGCCAAGGGCAAAATGGGCTCGCCACTGAGCCAGGTGAAGCCGGTGGACCTGCTTGCCGGTCTGCTGAATGGTCTGCGCGACCGTCATAATCTGGATACCGCACTGGTCGACGACGTCGTCATGGGCTGCGTCATGCCGGTCGGAGAGCAAGGCGCGTGCGTCGCGAAAACGGCGGCCATGAAGGCAGGCTGGGATGAGTCAGTAGCTGGCGTTCAGTTGGATCGCTTCTGTGCCTCGGGCCTTGAGGCCGTCAACCTGGCCGCGATGAAGATCGCCTCCGGCTGGGAAGAGCTGGTGGTTGCGGGCGGTGTAGAAAGCATGTCTCGCGTCCCCATGGGCTCAAATGGCGGCGCCTGGGGCGAAGATCCGCAAACGGCCTTCGACACCGCTTTTGTTCCTCAGGGTATCGGTGCTGACCTGATTGCCACGATGGAAGGTTTCTCACGGGCAGATCTCGACGGCTTCGCTGCGCGCTCGCAGGAATATGCGGCTCGTGCCAGAGAAGCGGGATACTTCGACCGTTCTGTATTGCCGGTGAAAGACGTCAACGGCATGACCATCCTTGAAAAGGATGACTTCATCAAGCCGGGTACAACGGTAGAAAGCCTGAGCAAGCTGCGTCCGTCCTTTGAAATGCTGGGAGGGCTCGGTTTCGATGATATCGCTCTGAGCAAATACCCCCAGGTTGCCAAGATCAATCACGTCCATCACGCCGGTAACTCATCGGGTATTGTCGATGGCGCATCTGCCGTATTGATTGGCAGCAAAGCTGCTGGCGAGAAAATCGGCCTGAAAGCACGTGGCCGTGTAGTCGCGACCGCGGTGACGGGTACCGAGCCCACCATCATGCTGACAGGGCCGGCACCGGCGACCTGGAAAGTCCTCGAAAAGGCCGGCATGAAAATCGAAGACATTGACCTGTTCGAGATTAACGAAGCTTTTGCGTCGGTGGCGATGCGCTTCCAGAAAGATACCCAGGCACCCTGGGAAAAAATTAACGTCAATGGCGGCGCCATTGCGATGGGGCACCCTCTCGGCGCAACTGGTGGCATGCTCGTCGGCACCATTCTTGACGAGCTTGAGCGTCGCGACCAGCGCTTTGGCCTGATCACGCTCTGTGTGGGCGGTGGCATGGGTATCGCCACGATTATCGAACGCCTGTAAGCCGTCGCAACACGCGATGTCCACAACGACATAACAGAATATAGGTAAGTCCAATGACTGGAACATTTAACTACGAAAAAGACAGCGACAATATCGTAACCGTCACTATGGATATGAGTGGCCCGGTAAATGCGATGAACGATGAGTACATGGCGCTGATGGGCTCCACTGTGGAGCGCCTTGAGGCCGAACGCGACAGTATTGCGGGCGTGGTTCTGACCTCAGCCAAGAAGACCTTCTTTGCCGGCGGCGATATCAAGAGCATGTTGACGCTCGAACCCGGTAAAGGCGAAGCCGAAATGTTCAAAATGAACATGGAAATCAAGTCTGTGTTGCGCCGCCTGGAAAAGCTGGGCAAGCCGGTTGTTGCGGCCATTAATGGTGCCGCGCTGGGCGGTGGCTACGAAATCTGTTTGTGCTGTCACCACCGTGTGGCCCTGAACAGCAAAGCGGTACAAATTGGTCTCCCTGAAGTGAGTCTCGGCCTGCTGCCTGGCGGTGGCGGTATTGTTCGCATGGTGAATAAATTTGGCGCCGAGCGCGCGATCATGCCACTGCTGGAAGGTACGCGCTTCTCTGCCGACAAGGCCCATGCCGCCGGTCTGGTTGAAGAGCTGGCCGACAGTCCGGAAGACATGATTGCCAAGGCCAAAGCCTGGGTGAAAGCAAATCCTGAAGCCCAAAACCCCTGGGATGTGAAAGGCTTTAAAATCCCTGGTGGCGATGCGAAAAACCCCAAGATTGCCCAGATGCTCCAGGGCGGCAACCCCATGCTGTACAAAAAGACACGTGGTCTGGTTCCTGCGCCGGTGAAAATCCTGGATGTCATCGCCGATACCTTGCGAGTGGATTTCGACACCGCTCTGGAAATTGAAGCGCGTGTCTTCGTCAGCCTGGTGACAACACCTGTTGCCAAAAATCTGATGAACTTCTTCCTGCAGATGAATCAGGTGAACGGTGGCGGCAGCCGTCCGAAAGGCTTCGATAAGTATCAAACTAAAAAAGTAGGCGTACTCGGCGCAGGTATGATGGGCCAGGGCATCGCCTACGTCTCGGCGATGGCTGGCATTGAAGTCGTCCTGAAAGACATCAGCCAGGATGCGGCAGACAAGGGCAAGGCCTACAGCGAAGGTCTGCTTGATAAGCGCGTTGCCAAAGGCCGTATGACAGAAGAGAAAAAAGCGCAGGTGCTGGGGCTTATCAAGGCTACCGCCGATGCTGATGATCTGCAGGGCTGCGATCTGATTATCGAAGCCGTGTTTGAGAATGTCGACCTGAAACACCAGATTACGCAAGAACTGGAAGGCAAGCTGGCCGAGAACGGCGTATGGGGCTCAAACACCTCGACCCTGCCGATCACCCTGCTGGCTGAGCCGTCTAAGAAGCCCGAGAACTTCATTGGTATCCACTTCTTCTCACCCGTCGATAAGATGCCGCTGGTGGAAATCATTGTCGGTGAGCAAACATCCGATGAGACACTGGCCAAGGCGTTTGACTATTCCCAGCAAATCCGCAAAACCCCGATCGTGGTTAACGACTCACGCGGTTTCTTTACCTCTCGCGTATTTGCCACTTATCTGGATGAAGGTGCCTTGCTGCTGGAAGAGGGCGTCGATCCGGTACTGGTTGAAAACCTCGGTCGAGCCATTGGTATGCCGGTTGGACCGCTGGCCGTGCAGGATGAGGTCAGTCAGCAACTGGGCGTAAAAGCCACCGAAACCAATATGGCGCTGGATGCGCGTCTGGGGGATAACTTCTCACGGGAAACCGCCAGCTACCGTTTGTCCAAACGCTTGATCGACGAGCATGGTCGTGGTGGTCGTTTCCACGGCGGTGGTTACTACGATTACCCTGCGGGCGGCGAAAAAGCGCTGTGGCCGGAAATTTACAACTGGTTCTATAACCCGGAAGTGAATCTGCCGGTGGAGGATGTAAAAGACCGCCTGTTGTTCCGTCAGGTCGTTGAGTCGCTGCGCTGTTACGAAGAAGGTGTGTTGAATAATGTGGCTGACGCAAATATCGGCTCCATTATGGGCATTGGCTTCCCGCCCCACACTGGCGGTGTGCTGCAGTACGTAAACACATATGGTGTGAAGGCCTTCGCCCAGCGTCTGGCTGAGCTTGAGGACCGCTATGGTGAGCGTTTTGCCGTACCGCAGGTGCTGAAGGACAAAGCCGAGAAAGGCGAGCTGTTCGCCTGAGCTGTTGAGCCGGGGGCTCCCCGGCTTTACTGACTATCTGCGTCTACGCATGCCTCAAGCCGATCACGCAACCAGTGAATGCTGGGTTCGTGATCGGCATTTTTATGCCAGTAGATATTTAATTCGAGCGGTGGACAGTCGAAGGGCAGGGGGCGTTGCTGCCAGCCCATGCGCAGTGCCTGGGTTTTAGGGACGGCGGCAATATAGTCGCTGTTGTGCAGCAGGCCGGGAAGACCGGAATGATGTTGCAGGCGCAGGGCGATGCGGCGTTGTTGTCCAATGCTGCGAAGCGCCAGATCAACATGGCCCGAACCTCGGCTGCGACTGGAAATGTGGATGTGTCGTGCGCTGAGAAAGCGCTCCAGCGTCAGCTCTCCTTCGATGAGCGGGTGCCCGTTGCGCATAACACAAACATAGTGATCGCTGCGCAGCGAGCGATACAGCAGTTCACTGCTGTTTATCAGTGGTGCGTCGATGGCCAGTTGCAGTTCACCGCTGGCCAGCGCCAGGGGGATTTCCTTGCGGCGCATGAACACCACCTCCAGATCAATGCCCGGTGCGTGGTCCTGGAGATGTTTCAACAGCGACGGCAGCAGAAATATCTCGGCGTGCTCGGTGGCATGAATGCGAAAGGTCTGACGGGCCTCGGCGGCGTTAAATTCCATGCGTGTGCGCACGCATTGATCCAGCTCGCGCAGTGCTTCGCGAACCGGTGTGATGAGTTGGCGTGCCAGTGGCGTCGGGCTCATCCCTGACGGGCCGCGGACAAACAGCGGGTCGTCGAGGGTATTGCGCAATCTGGCCAGCGCATTGCTGACCGCGGGCTGGGTGACATGGAGGACGCCTGCGGCCCGGGTCAGGCTTTGGTGGCTGTAGATCGCGTCAAAGACAACGAAGAGGTTCAGGTCTATGCGGGAAAGGTTCACGGCAACATCATCACTGATATTTATTTATATGAATAATAAAAATAAATTTAAGTAATTAATAGCGCCTGCGTAGACTGCTTGCACAAACAGGAGGACTCATGAGCGAAATCTATGTTGTGCGCCACGGTCAGGCGGCATTCGGCACCGATGATTACGATCGGCTGACGGACGTAGGCTGGGAGCAATCCCGGCTGTTGGGCGAGTATTTCCGCGGACGTGAAATGCGTTTTGCTTCAGTGTTTACCGGCGATATGCGCCGCCACCGCGAAACGCTGGCGGGATTGCGCGACAGTCTGCCAGGCACCCCCGATGCGGAGGTACTGCCGGGACTGAATGAGTACGATTTTCACAGTATGTTGAAAGTCTATCCACCGGCGCTGGAGCACGCTGAAGAACTGAAAGATGCCAAACAGTTTTACCGCCTGCTCAGAGAGGCGCTCAAGGACTGGAGTGAAGGAGGTCTGCAGGGAGCCGAGGAAACCTGGCAGGATTTTGAGCGCCGCGTCGGCGGCACCTTGCAGCGCATCGCTGAGGTCGATGGGCCCGTTCTGGTGATTACCTCCGGCGGCGCCAGTAGCGCGATGCTGCGCAATATTCTGGGGCTGACTGTAGACACCATGATCGACCTGAATCTTCAGGCCAGAAATACCGGGGTCAGCCAGTATTACTGCAAGCGCGGTGCCTACCTGCTGAACAGTTTCAATACCGTGCCCCACCTTGAACAACCCCAGGATCGTCATCTGATTACCTACACCTGAGTCGCGTGGCGATCTCAGTCTATTGCGAGGAGAACATCATGGATTTAAGCCCTTCAGCCAAGGCGCAGGAACTCCTGCTGCGACTGCAGCAGTTCATGAACGAGCATATATATCCCAATGAGCATGCCTATGCTGAGCAATTAGCCGCTGCCGATGACCGCTTTGCCGTTATGCCGCTGATGGACGAACTCAAGTCCAAAGCTAAAGCGGCGGGTTTGTGGAATTTGTTTGTGCCGGAGGAGTATGGTCAATACAGCGATGTGGGCGGCCTGAGCTTTCTGGATTACGCGCCGCTATGCGAGGAGATGGGCCGCGTATTGTGGTCGCCCGAAGTGTTTAATTGTAACGCTCCGGATACTGGCAACATGGAAGTGCTGATGAAGTACGCGACCGATGCACAGCGAGAGCAGTGGCTGACGCCGCTTCTCAGTGGTGATATTCGCTCCTCTTACGCAATGACCGAGCCGCAGGTCGCTTCCAGTGATGCAACCAATATCGAGTTGCGTATTGAGAAAGACGGCAATGACTGGGTGTTGAATGGGCGCAAGTGGTTTATTACCGGCGCGATGAATGCTCGCACCGAGATTTTTATTGTGATGGGGAAAAGCGATCCCGATAACCCCAATCGTCATCTGCAGCAAACGCAGGTACTGGTTCCCAAGGGGACACCCGGCGTAAAACTGTTGCGGCCGCTGACTACCTTTGGGTACGACGATGCGCCCATTGGACATGCGGAAATGGTCTTTGAGAATGTGCGGGTGCCCCTGGAAAATGTACTGCTGGGTGAAGGGCGGGGCTTTGAAATTGCGCAGGGTCGTCTCGCACCGGGACGCATGCATCACTGCATGCGCCTGATCGGCGCCGCCCAGCGTTCGCTGGAGCTGGCCTGCCAGCGCGCGGTATCGCGCACAACCTTTGGTCGGCCGCTCAGCCGTCATCAGTCAGTGCGCGAGGAAATCTCCCGGAGCTTCTCTGAAATCGAGATGGCGCGCCTGTTGGTTCTGAAAACCTGCAAATTAATTGATGAGCAGGGGCCGCTGGCGACAACCGATATGATTGCGGCGACCAAAACTACCATCCCATTGCTGGTACAAAACGTTATTGATCGCTGTATGCAGTTGCACGGGGCGGGGGGCTTCACGGAAGACTATATGATGGCCGAAGCATTCAACTATGCGCGTTGGTGCCGTCAGGCCGACGGTCCGGACCAGGTGCACCAGATGGCACTGGGTAAACAAATAATCAACCGCTACAGCGGCGAGTAACACGGGGGAGAGCATGTCTGCATTTGAATTGGATACCGATGCGCTGAGTGCGTATCTGCAAGATCACGTTCCGGGTTTTCAGGGACCGGTCAGCGCGGAGAAATTTCCCGGCGGCCAGTCTAACCCGACGTACCGGCTCGATGCCGCCAGCGGTCGTTATGTGCTGCGGCGCAAGCCACCGGGCAAGCTGCTTAAGTCGGCACATGCGGTTGATCGCGAGTTCAAGGTGATGTCTGCGTTGGCAGACAGTGCTGTGCCGGTGCCGACGATGCGCGTGCTGTGCGAAGACGACAGTGTGATCGGTTCCATGTTCTACGTGATGGATTTTCTCGATGGGGATATTCACTGGAATGCGGCCTTGCCCGATCACCAGCCCGCGCAGCGAACGGCGATGTACGACCGCATGAACCAGTTGCTGGCCGATCTGCACAATGTAGATGTCGAGGCGGTTGGCCTGAGTGATTATGGTAAGCCCGGTAACTACTTTGCCCGGCAGCTTAACCGCTGGACCCAGCAGTACCGCGCCAGCGAAACCTCGCGCCTGGAATCGGTGGAGAAGCTGATCGCCTATCTCGAAGAAAAGCTTCCTGAGGACGATGGGCAAAGCTGCCTCGTGCACGGCGACTTCCGCTTGGACAATATGATGTTCGCCAAGGGCGGTGAGGAGATTATTGCACTGTTGGACTGGGAGCTGTCGACACTCGGGCATCCCTATGCCGACCTGGCTTACCAGTGTATGCAATGGCGATTGCCCAGCAGCGCCGCCATTCCCGGATTGGGCGATGTCGATCGTGAGGCATTGGGCATTCCCAGTGAGGCGGAGTACGTTCGCCGCTACTGCGAGCGACGGGGTATCGACGCGATTCCCGACTGGGAGTTTTATCTGGCCTTTTCCTTCTTCCGGCTGGCGGCGATTCTGCAGGGGGTTTATAAACGCGCTCTCGATGGAAACGCGTCTAACACCGCCGCGAAATCTCTGGGGGCGATGACCGACCCCCTGGCCGCGATGGGTGTCGCCGTGGCGGAACACGGCGCCTGAACTCGCAGCCTTTATAACGACAATGATCCCGGCTCAGCCGGGACGACCCAAGAGGATGAAATCATGCAGGAATTTGAAACGGTATTGCTCAGCACCGAGCAACATGTGGCAACGATTCGCCTGAATCGCCCGGAGTCGCTCAATGCCTTTACCCGTCAGATGCGTCGCGACTTGCATCAGGCGCTGTTGGAGGTTAGCAGAATGCCCGAGATCCGCGTTGTGGTACTCGGCGCTGAAGGTCGGGGCTTTTCCTCGGGCGCTGATCTGACCGAGGGGCCGGAGGCCGGGCAGAGTGTCGAGCGCCAATTGCTGGATGAGTACCTGCCGATTTTTACCCAGATCGCCAGCATGGAACAGACCGTGATTGCGGCGGTCCCCGGTGTCGTTGCAGGCATTGGCGCGGCGCTGTGTATGCATTGTGACTTGTCAGTAATGGCCGACAACGCCAACATGATCATGGCGTTTACCAACGTGGCACTGGTGCCCGATGGGGGCGCGTCCTGGAATCTGCTGCGAAATATGGGTTATCAGCGCGCCTATGCTTTTATTGCTGAGGGCGGAAAGCTTCCCGCAGCGGAGTGTCAGGCGTTGGGCCTGGTCAACAAGCTGGTTCCCGCGGAAGAGGTAATGAGTACCGCTCAAGCCTGGGCGGGTCAGCTCTCGCAGCGTGCGCCTATCGCACTGCAACAAGTGAAACAGCTGCTGCGCAATGCCGGTGCACAAACCTTCGTGGAAACCTTCCAGGCAGAAGCAAAGGCGCAGAATGTGTGTTTGGGCAGCGCCGATGCGGCTGAAGCGATTACCGCGTTCATGGAAAAGCGTCAGCCGGTATTCAGTGGCAAGTAAGCCGGCTTCTCGGCGTGTAGAATAACAATGATAAGGAGTACCCAATGACAGAAGCAGTGTTGGTCTCGGTCGACAATGGCGTGATGGTGATCACCATTAACCGCCCCAAGGCCAAGAACTCCATTAATCTCGCCGTGGCAACGGGCATTGCCGAGGCCATGGACGAGCTTGATCGCAATGACGATATTCGCGCTGCGATACTGTGTGGCGCGGAAGGCACGTTTTGCAGCGGCATGGACTTGAAAGCCTTTGTGAGCGGTGAGTTGCCGGTGATTCCCGGTCGCGGCTTTGCCGGTGTGGCGCAAGCGCCCCCTCGCAAGCCGCTGATCGCCGCGGTGGAAGGCTATGCGCTGGCCGGTGGTTTTGAGCTGGCCATTGCCTGCGATCTGGTCGTTGCTGCCAGTGACGCCAAATTCGGTATCCCTGAGGTGAAGCGCGGCCTGGTGGCCGGGGCCGGCGGTCTACTGCGCCTGCCGCGACAGATTCCCAGTCGCATTGCCATGGAGCTGGCGCTGACCGGCGATTTTATCTCTGCCGAACGTGCCTATGAACTGGGAATGATTAACCGCGTTGTGGAGCCCGGCAACGCGCTTGATGGCGCGCGGGCCCTGGCGACGGCCATCGCCGCTAATGGCCCACTGGCGTTGATTGCCAGCAAGCAGATCATGCGCGAATCGCAGGACTGGAGTCAGGCCGAGATGTTCGACAAGCAGAATACTATTGCCAATCCCGTGTTCAGCAGTGAAGACGCGATTGAAGGGGCAACCGCATTTGCTGAAAAGCGTCCACCGCAATGGAAGGGGCGCTGAGCCGGGCCGAAGCTTTGCGCTAGTCTCGGCAGCTGCGCTGTGCCGTCATCCGTTTTAATGAGGCAGGCGGTACAGCGTTGCAAGCGGTGCAAAAGTCGGTAAGATGCCGACAAAAACATAATAAGTAACTGCCGTTAAAAAAACGGCGGGCGTCGCGGAAATGGCCGACCGGTCAATATCAAGCACGTTCTCTGCGGGTGATCATCTCGCACACTGCCGATGGCGGTGTGCTGACTGTCTGTTATCAGGTGCAAGGGAGATCACATGTACCCGGATTTTTACCGTTCATGGTGTTGGCGATTACTGCCGTTATTAGCGGTGTTGTTGGCGCCACATTCACAGGCGCTGCCCGCCAACACGCTTAGTGCCGAAGCATCCGACCCCAAACTAATGGGTTGGATGCAGGGTTCACCACCTCCGGAAGACAAGCGTATTACCCACCCCTATACCAATTACTTTACCTTCCCGCGCATTCGCTGGATGGTCTGCCATATGCGCGAATTGCTGCCCACCAAGCAGGTCAGTCGAGGACTGGCTGCTCCCCAGCCCTTTGAGCGGGCGCTGGACGCGGGGATCGACGCGGTGAGCTTTACCCCGATGGGTAGCGACGAGCCAATGAGTTGGCGAGAGGCGCTGTCGGCCAACTACACCGACGGCATGCTGGTTTTGCACAAGGGAAAGGTCGTCTATGAATACTACTCAGGCTGCCTCGATGAGCTGGGCAAGCACGCGGCGATGTCGATGACCAAATCGCTGACCGGCCTGTTGGCGGAGATGTTAATTGCCGAAGGGCGCCTGGACCCGCAGGCCAAGGTGGCCACTGTGGTGCCCGAGCTGAAAGACAGTGCCTTTGGCAATGCGACGGTTCGCCAGGTCATGGATATGACCACGGCGCTGTCTTATAGCGAGAACTACGCCGACCCCAATGCCGATGTGTGGGTGTATGCAAAGGCTGCCAATGCGCTGCCCAAACCGGCTGACTACAAAGGTCCCAATGGCTATTTTGAATACCTGCAAACGGTGAAACCCGACGGGGAACACGGCCAGGCCTTTGGCTATCGCACGATCAACTCCGATGCCCTGGGCTGGATTATTGCCCGCGCCAGTGGCCGTGAATACACCGACTTGCTGTCGGAAAAAATCTGGCAGCGCATTGGCGCTGAGCAGGACAGCTATGTGAATGTCGACGGGATTGGTACTGCCTTTGCCGGTGGCGGCCTCAGTGCCGGACTGCGCGACCTTGGGCGCATTGGGCAAATGATGCTCAATGGCGGTGTGCTCAACGGCGAGCGGATTGTTCCCAAGTCGGTGGTCGCCAGTATTCGAGGCGGAGCCAGCCAATCGGCGTTTGCCAAAGCGGGTTACGATACCCTCAAGGGCGCCAGTTACCGCAGCATGTGGTGGGTGCTGCACAATGAACACGGCGCCTTTGCAGCGCGCGGGGTGCACGGTCAGACAATTTATGTGGACCCCACCGCGGAGATGGTCATTGTGCGCTTTGCCTCTTACCCGCTGGCGAGTAATGCGCATGTGGATCCTACGTCCTTGCCGGCATTTCAAGCGGTGGCGGAATACCTGATGGTGCGTCCGGACGCTAACTGAGTCAGGCTTTGGCGCGCCCGGTGGCTATTTTGACTGGGCAGCCGGGTGGCGGTCGCGAGCTGGCCATTGCCTGCGATCTGGTTGTTGCTGCCAGTGACGCCAAATTCGGTATCCCTGAGGTGAAGCGCGGCTTGGTGGCCGGGGCCGGCGGTCTACTGCGCCTGCCGCGACAGATTCCCAGCCGCATTGCCATGGAGCTGGCGCTGACCGGCGATTTTATCTCTGCCGAACGTGCCTATGAACTGGGAATGATTAACCGCGTTGTGGAGCCCGGCAACGCGCTTGATGGCGCGCGGGCCCTGGCGACGGCCATTGCCGCTAATGGCCCACTGGCGTTGATTGCCAGCAAACAGATCATTCGTGAATCGCAAGATTGGCGTCAGGATGAGATGTTTGACAAGCAGAATGCTATTGCGAATCCGGTCTTCACCAGCGAAGACGCGATTGAAGGGGCAACCGCATTTGCTGAAAAGCGTCCACCACAATGGAAGGGGCGCTGAGCCTCGTTGTCCTTCTGATGTTGTAATCCCGTCTGTTTGCGGTCAGCTCCAAGGTTTTTCAGGGGGCTAGCCGCGCTCCCGTTCCTTTCCCAGCACCACCCACTGCCTGCACATCTTTGCTCGGTTCTCACCGAACCCAGATGCGACGGGGCCTGCGAGGGCGATGGTAAAAAATGGTAGAAATACGCCAAATCCGCTGACGCCGTGGGAAAATCCACGGTGGGTTCGGCACTGATCGGCGAATAAAAATAATGCCGTGGGTGCCTTGTCGAGAGCGTTGCGTTGCGAGCATTAATACCTGCCTGCGTAACAGAATATAAGCTTTGCATATGGGTTTTGTATGATAACTGTCGATCGCTTACTGGCAAGCGGTTTCTCTTTACTGTCGCGCTATGCTGTTGCCTTGGTGGCGTCACTGTTCCTTGTGGCCTGTGGTGGAGGTGGTGGCGGTAGCTCCTCGTCCGGTTCGAGTGCGGCCTGTAATGATCTGAGTCTGCTGACTAGCGGCGCGATACTGCCCGGCGACCCGATCGAATTTAAAACCCAGCAACCGCTTGGAAACGTCCTGCTCGTTGTCGACGATACCGAGCTGGTGCTCGACAGTATCACCAGTGATATGGGCTATGTTGTCAGCGCGCCGATTACGCTCGATTTGGCAGAAAATGGCGGCGACGTCGAGCTGATTGTCGAGCTGGATGGCGAGCGCTGTCCATTGCCGACCGTCGAGCTGGAACCCCTGCCAGCCCCCTCAAACACAGACAGCTATGCTGATGTGCTGGATACCTTTGAACAGGCCCTGCAGCGCTTTGAAGCGGCCTTTGGCTATGATCCCGATGCCGTGAGCGATGAGGACCTGCAGAGCGATCCGTTCTTACTGACGGCACACTACATCCATGAAATCTTTAACGACCCTTCCAGTGAAATCAGCTTTGCCTACCAGCGCGATGTGCTGGCATCGATGACCGAGCAGGATAAAGCCTTCCTCGCACAAATTATTGAGAAGATAGATTTCATTACGCTGTTGAATGCATTGGGCGATAAGTTCCAGTCTCCATTGCTGGAGCCTGTGTTACCAACGCCTAAACCTGTCGTTGCAGCAATGGTCGAGCCTCGAGTGGCGTATGCGCAGTGCTCGGGCACCTACGCGGATAACAGCAAGCATAAAGTCGATATTTATAATGGTGAAACCCTGTCTCGGGGAATGAAGCTGTCTTACGAGGCGCAAACCAAACAGAAAAATGCCCAAGTCTTTGCCGAGAGCGAGCAGGCAAAGAATACGATGAAAAATGCGGTGATCACGATTGCCGGGCAGGCTGTGAAAGGCGCGTCTGCCAGCGCCTATGCGGCGGTCACCACGCTGTGGGCGGTCAGCAATATCACCAAGAGTATGGAAGTCGATATGGTGGCGGCACTGCTGCCATCCGAGATTACCAAGGCCGAGTTGACGATTATTCCGAAAGCGCGGCTTGAGGAAGATTACACAGAGAAATTTGCCGACCCGAGCTGGTTGTTCCGGGTGAACGCACGCAGCAAGGAATACGATTTCTCAAAATTGGTGGCGGATACGGGATTTGCCGCGCTGGGTGCTCCCAACAGCCCCGTTGACCCGAATTCACTTTTCGGTGCGAGTGAAGTGGCCACCCGCGTGACGACCAAGGCCAAGGCCGGTGATTGTGAGCTGGTGGTGCCGCCGATCAGCTGGTTTAACGTGACGATTGGCGCTGATTACGCGGATGCGGAGTTTATTGAAGGCAATGCCTTTGAGCTTCTTGGTGGCAGCCAGCGCAAGGTAAAACCCTTGCGTATCGGTGCGGCCGAATTGGAAGCGCGCCTGAAGACCAATGAGTTTCCCTCTTACACCACGGTGGTCGAGAACGAGCGCGACACCATTGTGATGGAAAACCTGCAAAAGGCCTTTATTTTCTCCTCCAGCCCGATTGTGGTGACAACCGCCGGGGAGACGGCCGATGTCGATGTGCTTATTCGCAACTCGGTGTTTCCCGAGAAGCACGAAATGGAGACCTCGGCAGAGTTGGGTGTGTCGAAAACCCGCGCCGATAAAATGCTTTACCTCGAGGTGGCAACACCTTCGGATCCCGAGAAATATCCCCAATGGATTTCGCTCAAGTCCACGTCAAAAAGCCTGGAGCCAACGGGCGACAGAGAAACGCGTGTTCAGGTGAAGTTGGAAGATCTGAAAATTCGCATTGAGGAAACCGTGGCGGGTAGCTGCGATGAGAAAACCTATACCGAAGAAAATCGCGCCGTGGTTACGGGCTTCAAAGATGATGACAGCGTGACTTGGAGTGTCGATGGCGGCAGCATTACCGAGCTGGCTGACAACGGTGTGCGCTTTACCAGCGATGAGGTGGGCACCTTTGTACTGACCGCAACAAGCAATGAGGACAGCAGCATTACCGAGAGCGTGACGATCAATACCCTGGATTGCGCCGGTAATGTCTTTATGAATGCGAAAATCATCAGCAACGCGCAAACGCCCGACGAGGAATGTACGTCGAGCAACCCTGAAGACACTGCGGTAGAAACGCACTTTGGTGTTATCGATCCGGATTACGAGGGGCTGTCGCCCAGCAATATCCGTCAGAAGATGGGCTCGTTGTCTGAAGGCTTCCCCTTCAACTTTAACCAATCTGACTCAGAGTTTCTGGTGTTTTCTGACCAGCAGGGCGAGCAGTGTGTGACCCAAACCTTAGATATGGTCGCAGACAGCGTCGGCTCGGTTGAAAATCAGGGCGACAATACGGTGGCCTTTGGCAGCCGACTCGATGCTCAAGGTCACTGCGTGAACGAGGATGATGATGGCGATCAGGTGACCGAGTGTGTTACCGCCAGTAATATCAACAACTACCTCATCGCCTGGGTGTTTGAGCATCAGGCGGAGACAAGTTACGAGGTAGCGCTTGATCTGCTTTGTTCTGCCGAGCCGGTAGCGGGGCTTCCGGCTGACAATAATCTGATCTTGTCGATACAGACTTTTGACCCTTCAGGGCAACAGGTGAATGTGTTGCCGCTCGGTGTGATTCCCACCAAACTGACTACCTGCCGGAATGGCGTTCAGCCCGATGGCGCGGTATGGGTCGTGCCGGAAATGACGCAAGGTTCGAAGGTGTTGATTCAGGCTAACTTCACTGATTCTGTACACGCGGCACCACCGGCTACCGGTGAGGAAGTGCAGGAGCAGGTGTTGACCGCGACCGGCGAGGTGACAGGGACTATTCAAGTGCTCGTTGACTGAGCGCAGCGATTGTTGAACCGCGAAAGGCACAGCCCAGGCTGTGCCTTTTTTGTTTATAGCGACCTTGTTTATCGATGACCTTGGTTGCTGGGTGACGTTGGCCAAGGGTGACAATACCGCGTTACAGCGCGTTCAGACCTCGGTTCAGTGCTTCGGGAAGATAATCCGATACAATTCGCGGCGGTGGGATGCGATAGCGGTTGAGTTCATCCCAGGTCAGCAGTGAATAGTAGCTGCGAATGTTCTCAACGTAGCGAACCGGCTCATCGCCTCGGGCATAGCCGTAGCGCGTTTGTTTGTACCATTTGCGTTGTCGCAACAGCGGCAGAGACTCTTTCACGTCTTTCCACAAATTGGGGTTTCCGCCTCGCTTCTCGGTAATAACCCGGGCATCTTCGAGGTGTCCCAGACCGATGTTATAGGCGGCGAGGGCAAACCAGGCGCGATCCGGTGCTTCGATGCCGCCGGGCAGTCTGGCGTAGAGCTTTTTGTAGTAGCGGGCACCACCGCGCAGGCTTTGCAGTGGATCGAGCCGGTTGGCAACGCCCAGCTCCTTGGCCGTGGGTAAGGTGAGCATCATCATGCCGCGCACCCCGGTGGGAGATTTGGCCTTGGGATTCCAGTAGGACTCCTGGTAGCTGATGGCGGCCAGGAAGCGCCAGTCCATATCGTATTCGATGGCTACCTGCTCAATAAGGCCCTTGTAGTTGGGCAGGCGTTCATCTTTCATCTGCAGAAACGTCTGTGTGCGTAGGAAGGGCTGGCGCTCATTAAATGTGAAGAAGCGATCGACAAGTCGCCCCAGCTCGCCGTTTTCCTCGATCTTTTTGTAGAACAGGCTCATCTCTTCGAGCAGGCGGGCATGTTGCCGACGGTTACTCACTGCCCAGGCCAGCTTGCCGGGGGTGCCGGCACTCATGGCGATACGAAACTCAGGATAGAACGCGCGGTTGGCGTGAAACTCGTTTGAATCGACCATGGTAATGTCGATTTCACCATCATTAAGCATTTGCAGCAGGTCGATCGTTTCCTGGTCCCGGCTCTCGCTCCAGCGCAGGTCCGGATACTCCTCGCGGAGTTGTTGCAGAATTTCGGCGTGGTAGCTGTTGCTGAGTACGCGGATACGAAGGTCTTGCAGCGCCGTTTCGTCCTCGGGCTTATCCAGTTTCTCCCGGTTGTAGATAAACAGCTGTTTGACCGTCATGTAGCTGGGGCCAAAACTGAAGGTTTGCTGCCGTTCAGGGGTGATGGTCAGGCCTGCTGCGGCAATATCGGCCTGACCCTTTTCCAGACGCTCGAACAGCTCTTCAAGGCCGACGACGGGTTCTATTTCCAGATCAACGCCAAGATAGTCGGCAAATTCTCTGGCCAGATAGTATTCAAACCCGGTTGGACTGCCCTGACTTTCGTAGAACGTAGTAGGACCATTGCGGGTGACGACGCGGAGTACGCCGTCTTTACGGATCTCATCAAGGCTGTCGGGTGGCTCGGTACAGGCGCTGAGAAGCCATAGCAAAGCTACCATCAGGAGACGGCCGGGGAGGCGATGTCGGGCGTGCTGGCTGATGCGCAATCCTTACTTTCAGGGTTTCTAGGCTTTATTGTATCGGGCTTGCCCGACGGCGACCATAAGTCTGAATTTTCGCGGGGGATTGCTGTACAATGCCGGTTTTTCTTCCCGTCGACCGAGGTTGTAAACCTGCATGCTGATCATCCCCGGCGCTGCGGCGCTTTCCGAATTCCGTATTGAAAAACTGCTGGCGACGCTGCAAGCCCGTGTGCCGGGCGTTCAAGCGCTGAGCGCGCAGTTTGTTCATCTGGCTGATACTGCAGCGCCACTGAGCGGTGAACAGCAGGCTGTGCTGGAAAAACTCTTGGAGTATGGCCCCAGCTCGGCGCTGGCGGCGGTTGAGGGGCAACATTTTTTTGTCGTGCCGCGTCCCGGAACGATTTCCCCGTGGTCGAGCAAGGCCAGTGATATCGCGCATATCAGTGGCCTGACGCAGATTCGTCGCCTGGAGCGTGGCGTGTTGTATCGGGTGGCGAGTGCCGCTCCTCTGTCCGGTGAAGAGCTGAACGCGGTGCGGGCGGCCATTCACGACCGGATGGTCGAGGCGGTTCTGGACAGCGTAGACGCTGCAGAATGTCTGTTCGAGCAACACGAACCGCGACCGATGAGCCGGGTTGACGTGCTGAACGGCGGTCGAGAGGCTCTGGTGGCGGCGAACACCGAGCTGGGTCTGGCTCTGGCGGAAGACGAAATCGACTACCTGGTTGCCAGCTTTCAGGAGCTGCAGCGTAACCCCAGTGATGTTGAATTGATGATGTTTGCCCAGGCGAACTCGGAGCACTGCCGCCACAAAATCTTCAACGCAAGCTGGACCCTGGACGGGGAAGATCAGGATAAATCGCTGTTTGCGATGATCAAGAATACCAATGAGCTGGGTGGCGAGAACGTGCTCAGCGCCTATTCCGACAACGCCGCTGTGGTGGCGGGGCACCGCGCCGGGCGTTTTTACCCCGATCCTGAATCGTCGGAATACGGCTATACAGAAGAAGATATTCATCTGCTGATGAAGGTGGAAACCCACAATCATCCCACGGCCATAGCGCCGTTTTCCGGTGCGGGGACTGGCGCGGGTGGCGAGATTCGCGACGAGGGTGCAGTGGGGCGCGGCTCCAAGCCCAAAGTGGGGCTGACCGGCTTTACCGTCTCTAACCTGCAGGTGCCGGGCTTTGTTCAGCCCTGGGAGCAGGATTACGGCAAACCCGAGCGGATTGTCTCGGCCTTGGACATTATGTTGGAAGGCCCGATTGGCGGCGCGGCGTTCAACAATGAGTTCGGTCGACCCAATCTCTGCGGTTATTTCCGCAGCTATGAAGAAACCATCGATGGTGAGCGCCGCGGTTACCACAAGCCCATTATGCTGGCGGGCGGCTACGGCAACATCAAAGCTGAGCATATTGATAAGGGGGAGTTTCCTGCCGGATATAAGCTGATCGCCCTGGGTGGCCCGGCGATGTTGATTGGTCTGGGCGGCGGCGCGGCCTCATCGATGAGCAGCGGCGCTTCCAGCGCCGATCTCGACTTTGCCTCGGTACAACGTCAGAACCCGGAAATTGAACGCCGTTGTCAGGAGGTCATTGACCGCTGCTGGGCGCTGGGCGAGGCCAACCCCATTGCCTTTATTCACGATGTGGGGGCAGGCGGCCTGTCCAATGCCTTCCCCGAGCTGGTGAAAGACGGCGGTTGTGGCGGTGACTTTGAACTGCGCGAAGTGCCCAATGACGAGCCCGGTATGTCGCCGCTGGAAATCTGGTGCAACGAGTCTCAGGAGCGCTATGTTATCGCCATTGCGCCAGAGAACCTGCCGCGCTTTGAGGCTATCTGCGAACGTGAGCGTGCGCCATACGCGGTGGTCGGGGAGTCCACAGAAGAGAAAACCCTGCGCGTTGGTGACCGTCATTTCGACAACAATCCGGTCGATCTGCCCATGTCGGTATTGTTCGGTAAGCCGCCGAAGATGCACCGCGAGGCACAGCGTCAGCCGCGTCAGGGCGATGCCTTTAATGGTGAAACCGTCTCTGTAGAAGAAGCGCTGGATCGCCTGCTGTGTTTACCCGCTATCGCGTCCAAGAACTTCCTGATTACCATCGGCGACCGCTCGGTAACGGGCATGGTGCACCGCGACCAGTTTGTCGGCCCCTGGCAGGTGCCGGTAGCCGACTGCGCCGTGACCACCGTGAGCTACGACAGCACGGCCGGTGAAGCGATGTCGATGGGCGAGCGCACACCACTGGCGCTGCTGGATGCACCCGCTTCCGGCCGCATGGCGGTCGCCGAAGCCATTACGAATATTGCCGCAGCACGTATTGAAAATCTTTCAGATATCAAACTGTCAGCCAACTGGATGTGTGCGGCCGGATACGGCGACGAAGATGCCCGCCTGTACGACACGGTAAAAGCGGTGGGCATGGAATTCTGTCCGGCGCTGGGAATTACCATTCCGGTGGGCAAAGACAGCATGTCGATGCGCACCGCCTGGCAGCAAGACGGTGATAACAAGGCAGTAACAGCGCCGATGTCGTTGGTGATCTCCGCCTTTGCGCCGGTCAGTGATGTACGTAAAACCCTGACGCCGCAATTGCAGGCCAGTGAAGATGCCGTATTGCTGTGGGTCGACCTGGGCCTGGGTAAGCGTCGTCTGGGTGGGTCCTGTTTGGCGCAGGTGTGTAATCAACTGGCCGACAGTGCGCCGGATATTGACGACCCCGCGCTGCTGAAAGGTTTCTTTAACGCGGTGCAGCAGCTTTCTGCGCAGGGTAGCTTGCTCGCCTATCACGACTGTGCCGACGGCGGTGTGCTGGTGGCCCTGTTGGAAATGGCTTTTGCCGGCCACTGTGGTCTGGACGTTTCCCTGAGCGGCGACGCCTCGGCGCTGGCCGCGCTGTTTGCCGAGGAAGCCGGTGCGGTGGTGCAGTTGCCGCGCAGTGAACTGGCCGCCGCTAAAGCCGTATTTGCCGAGCAGGGTTTGAGCGATGCGCTTGTGGAGCTGGGGCAGGCTGTGCCGGGCAGTGACGTTCGCGTCAGCTACAACGGCGAGCCGGTGTTGGCCGCCGACCGTCTCAGCCTGCAACGTCGCTGGACCGAGCTGAGCTATCGTATGCAGGCCCTGCGTGACAACCCCGAGTGTGCCGAGCAGGAATTCGCCTCGTTGCGTGAGGAGGACCCCGGTTTGACGGTGGCCCTGAGCTTTGATGCCCAGCAGGATGTGGCCGCGCCGTTCATCAATAGCGGCGTGCGTCCGAAACTGGCGGTACTGCGAGAGCAGGGCGTCAACGGTCAAATGGAAATGGCGGCCGCGTTCCATCGCGCCGGTTTCAATACCGTCGATGTCCACATGAGCGACATTCTGAGCGGCCGTATCGATCTGGCCGACTTCAAGGGCCTGGCTGCCTGCGGGGGCTTTTCCTACGGGGACGTGTTGGGCGCCGGTGAGGGCTGGGCGAAGAGCATTCTCTTCAATCCTCGCGCTCGGGAAGCGTTTGAGGCCTTCTTCCATCGCGAAGACAGCTTTGCGCTGGGGGTCTGTAATGGCTGTCAGATGATGTCCAATCTGCACAGTCTGGTTCCTGGAGCTGAACACTGGCCGCGATTTGTACGAAATCGCTCGGAACAGTTCGAAGCGCGCTTCTCAATGGTTGAAATCCCCGAATCGCCCTCCATATTGTTGTCTGGCATGGCGGGTTCTCGCTTGCCGGTAGCGGTTGCCCACGGTGAAGGGCGGGCGGAGTTCCGCGATGCTGCGCAGCTTCAGGCGCTGGCGTCATCCGGCAATGTGGCGCTGCGCTACGTGGATAATGGCGGTGCACCAACCGAGCATTATCCGGCGAATCCCAACGGTTCACCTCAGGGGATTACCGGCCTCAGCAGTGCCGATGGGCGTGTGACCATTATGATGCCGCACCCCGAGCGCGTGTTCCGCAGTGTGACCAATAGCTGGTCACCGGCAGAGCAGGGCGAGGACAGCGGTTGGATGCGAATTTTCAGAAATGCCCGGGTGTGGGTTGGCTAAGGCCGACGGCGCGAAATTTATAAAAACAGACACCGCGCGTAAGCGCGGTTTTGGTGGTTACTGATGCTCAACAAATACCCCCTATGGAAGAACCTGCTGATTCTGGCCGTACTGGGGATAGGCCTGCTGTATGCAGCGCCCAATCTGTATCGCCCTGATCCGGCTGTACAGATTTCCGGTGCCAGCAGCGGTACGGAAATCAGCAGTCGGCAAGTCGAGACGATTTCCGAGGCACTATCAGCGGCCAATATTGATTACTTCGGTGCCGAGGCCAGCAGTGATGGCAAGAACGGCCTCGTCCGGCTGGCTCACAGCGACGATCAGTTGCGCGCACAGAAAGTGATTCAGCGGGCGCTGGGCGATGGCTATGTCGTAGCCCTGAATATGGCCTCAAACACCCCCGACTGGCTCAGCTCGCTGGGTGCCGATGCGATGAAGCTCGGCCTTGACCTCAGTGGCGGCGTGCACTTCCTGCTGGAGGTGGATACCGATTCGGCGATCCAGACCCGTCTTGAGCACTACACGACCGGCATTAAAAAAGCGCTGCGGGAAGAGCGTATACGAGGCTTTGTCAATCTGAACAGTGACGGTGTGATCAGTGGCAAGTTCGGCAGTGAAGAGGCGCGCGATGAGGCGCTTTCGGTGATTCGCAGCAATTACACCGAGCTTACTGCTCAGCGCAGTGAGAGCAGCGACGATGAAACCTTTTATTTGCAGGCGATTCTGTCGGAAACCAAACGCAAGGAAATTGAAGACTATGCGGTAGGTCAGAACCTGACGACACTGCGCAACCGGGTCAACGAGCTGGGGGTTTCTGAGCCGCTGGTTCAGCGTCAGGGGCGCAACCGTATTGTGGTGGAATTGCCGGGTATTCAGGACACCGCAGAAGCCAAGCGGATTCTGGGTAAAACCGCTAACCTGGAATTTCGTCTTGAAGCCCGCTACGACGCTGATGCGGGAGATCGTGAACAGTTTTCCTTCCGTAACCCTCAGCGCGGTGAGCCCACGGCCTGGTTGGAGCGGGAAGTGGTGATTACCGGTGAGCGGGTTGCCAATGCCCAGGCCAGTTTTGACGAGAACGGTCGTCCGCAGGTGAATATCACCCTCGACAGCGAGGGCGGCACCATGATGCACCGGGTGACGCGTCACAATATCAATCGTCGTCTGGGTGTTTTGTTTATCGAGCGTAAGAGCCGCACTCGCTATGAAATGGACGAGAATGGCCAGGAGCAGGTGATTCGCGTTCCCTACGACGAGAAGAAGATTATCAGCCTGGCCACTATTCGTGACGCGCTGGGCGTGCAGTTCCGTATTACCGGGCTCGATGCGCCGGGCGAGTCCAACGAGCTGGCGCTGCTGCTGCGTGCCGGTGCTCTGGCAGCGCCCATCGACTTTGTCGAGGAGCGCACCGTCGGGCCTTCGTTGGGGGCGGAAAACATTGCCAAAGGCTTGCTCTCGGTGCAGATCGGTTTGGCGGCGGTGGCCTTGTTCATGCTCGTTTACTACCGCGTATTCGGTGTGATTGCGGTCATGGCGCTAGGCTTCAATATTGTCTTGCTGGTCGGCGCCATGTCGCTGTTGGGTGCCACGCTGACCTTGCCGGGTATCGCCGGTATCGTATTGACAGTGGGGATGGCGGTTGATGCCAATGTGCTGATTTTCTCGCGAATACGAGAGGAAATCGCCGAGGGGGCCTCGCCTCAGCACGCTATCAACTCCGGTTATGGCCGAGCCTTTGTCACGATCATGGATGCGAATATCACCACCTTGCTGGTGGCGGTGATTCTCTATGCAGTGGGCACCGGCCCGGTGCGCGGCTTCGCAGTTACCCTGTCGCTGGGGATTATCACCTCAATGTTCACGGCCATTATGGGCACGCGGGCATTGGTTAATCTGATTTACGGTCGCCGCCGTGTCAGCAAATTGTCGATATAAGGAGGGCGCGCCAATGTCAGAGGAAAAGAAATTTATTCGCTTTATGAGCGTGCGCAAGCTGGCGGCTGTTGTGTCAGCCCTTGCAGTGGTCGCATCCATTCTGATTCTGTCGGTCAAGGGGCTTAACTTCGGTCTGGATTTTACCGGTGGCACCCTGATTGAAGTGATTTACGAAGAGTCGCCGGTGCTTCAGGAGGTGCGCGATTCGCTGGCCGATGAAGGTTTCGAAAATGCCATTGTCGTTAACTTTGGTGCCGATACCGATGTGCTGGTCCGCCTGCCCCAAGGCCTGAGCCCGGAACTGGGTGACAAGGTGCTGTCGGTGCTGCGCGCGGGCAGTGCCGGTGATGTCGAATTGCGCCGCATTGAATTTGTGGGGCCGCAGGTCGGCGAAGAACTTCGCGAGCAGGGCGGTCTGGCTGTATTGATGGCGTTGGTGGTGGTGCTGATTTACGTCGCCATGCGCTTTCAGGTGAAGTTTGCGTTTGGGTCGGTTTTGGCGCTGGCCCACGATGTCATCATTACGCTCGGCGCGTTTGCCCTGGTGGGCTGGGATTTTGATCTGACGGTGCTGGCTGCCATTCTGGCGGTAATCGGTTACTCGTTGAACGACTCCATTGTGGTTGCAGACCGTATTCGTGAGAATCTGCGGGGAATGCGTGGTTACAGTCCTGAAGACATCATTAATATCTCGCTGACGGACACCTTGAGCCGAACCTTGATTACCTCAGGCACGACATTGATGGTGCTGGTGGCGCTGGCGCTGGTTGGCGGTGAGATGATCCACAGTTTTGCACTCGCGCTATTGGTCGGTATCGGTGTGGGCACCTACTCGTCCATCTTTGTGGTGGCAAGTCTGCTGGTTGCGATGAAGATTTCTGCGGAAGATTTGATTGTGCCAGAGAAAGAAGCGGCAGAAATGGACGATCTGCCCTGATTGTTTCTCTTTCTTCCCGGCATAAAAAAGGCGTCCGAACTGGACGCCTTTTTTTATTTCAGTTCGAGCGCCAATGTCAGCGGATATGATCCAGCTGAGGTTTTACGGCTTGCAGCAGGCTCTTCAGGCATTTGGGATTGGCCGCCACAATATTGCCGCTTTCAAGGTAGCTGCCGCCACCCTGGAAGTCGCTGATCAGGCCACCCGCTTCGCGAACCAGCAGCACGCCCGCCGCGATATCCCATTTGCTCAGACCGATTTCCCAGAAGCCGTCCAGGCGACCGGCGGCAACATAAGCCAGATCCAGCGCGGCAGAGCCCGCGCGACGAATCCCCGCGGTCTCGCGCGCAACGGCTTCAAGGCTCTTCATATAAGCGGAAATGTGCTGTTCGCTGCGGGATTTAAAGGGGATGCCCGTGCCAATTAGCGTGCCTTCTAGGCTGCTTGCCATGGTAACGCGTACCCGGCGGCCATTAAGTTGGGCACCCCGGCCGCGACTGGCGGTGAATTCTTCTCGACGGATAGGGTCCAGCACGACCGCATGCTCGATTTGGCCCTGGTGAAGGCAGGCGATGGAAATGCAGAAGTGAGGGATGCCGCGAACAAAGTTAGTGGTGCCGTCGATCGGGTCGATTACCCATTGGTATTCGCTGTCGGCATTGCCACTTTGGCCGGTTTCCTCGCCGAGAAAGCCGTGGTCAGGGTAGGCCTTTTGCAGGTGGTAGATGATTTCCTGCTCGGATTTGCGGTCGATTTCCGTGACGAAATCGTTTTCGCCCTTGGACTCGATTTTAACGCGATCCAGTTGCTCCGAGGCGCGGGCGACCAGATCACCGGCCTTGCGCGCGGCGCGCAGGGCGATATTCAGCATGGGTTGCATAGAACTAAGACCTTGAATGTGCAAGCAATTAGGCGCGCAGTATAACAGAGCTGCCGCGTGGCTCAGAGGGCTAATTTCATTGTCTCGCTCCGGTCATGCTGGTAAACTGAGCCCCCATCTTACAGGGGCCGTGAAACTCGACGTTTTGCCGCCCTGCACCCTCATCAGCTCGATATATAGGCATTACATGGCGCGTTTTATATTCGTCACTGGCGGCGTTGTTTCTTCTCTTGGCAAGGGCATCGCCTCGGCCTCCCTGGGGGCCATCCTCGAAGCGCGTGGCCTGAAGGTGACCCTGCTCAAGCTCGACCCCTATATCAACGTCGACCCAGGCACCATGAGCCCCTTCCAGCACGGTGAGGTGTTTGTGACCGAGGACGGCGCTGAGACAGACCTGGATCTGGGGCACTACGAGCGTTTTGTGCGTGCCAAAATGAATAAGCGCAACAACTTCACCACCGGTCGTGTATACGAGACTGTGCTGCGCAAGGAACGTCGCGGTGATTATCTGGGGGGCACCGTACAGGTTATTCCCCACGTTACTGATGAAATCAAGCGCCGGGTGATTGCTGGCGCGGGTGATGCCGATGTCGCGATTGTCGAAATTGGCGGTACTGTGGGCGACATCGAAGGGCTGCCGTTCTTCGAAGCCGCTCGCCAACTGAAGGTGGAGCTGGGTGCCAAGCGCGCCATGCTTATGCATCTGACCTTAGTGCCCTATATTGCCACCGCAGGCGAAACCAAAACCAAACCGACTCAGCACTCGGTAAAAGAGCTGCGCTCTATCGGCCTGCAACCCGATGTACTGTTGTGCCGCTCTGATCATGAAATTGATATGAGCAGCCGCCAGAAAATTGCGCTGTTCACCAATGTGGAATCCCGCGCAGTTATTCCCCTGCGCGATGTGGATTCCATCTATCGCATTCCTTCGCTGCTGGCGGGAGAGGGGCTGGACGAGTTGATTGTCGAGCGCTTTGGATTGGATTGTCCGCCCGCTGACCTGTCTGAGTGGGATCCGGTTATCGACGGCGATCTGAATCAGGATCGCGAGTTGACCATCGCCATGGTCGGCAAGTACATGGAGCTGCTGGACGCCTATAAGTCGCTGAATGAAGCGCTTAAACACGCGGGTATTCATACTCACACTAAAGTTCACGTGCGCTATATCGACTCGGAAACTATCGAGACTGATGGTGTTGGCGTTTTGGATGGTGTCGACGGCATTCTGGTGCCCGGTGGTTTTGGCAACCGCGGGGTGGAAGGCAAGATTCGGACGGTTCAACATGCCCGAGAAAATAACATTCCCTATTTGGGGATTTGCCTGGGGATGCAGGTAGCGGTTATCGAATTTGCCCGTAATGTATTGGGTCTCAGCGATGCCAACAGCAGCGAGTTCACCGAGAGTAGCGAGCACCCGGTGGTCGGCTTGATTACTGAATGGGTGACCGCTGAGGGAGCCACTGAGCAGCGTGATGCCGCATCAGATCTCGGCGGCACGATGCGTCTGGGTGCCCAGCTCTGTCATTTGAGTGAAGGCTCGCTGGCCCGTGATATTTATGGTGCTGACCAGATTACCGAGCGTCACCGTCACCGTTACGAGGTGAATAATCGCTACGTGGCCGAACTACAAGAGAAAGGCCTGCGCATTGGCGGCTGGTCGGCAGACAAGAGCCTGGTTGAGGTGGTTGAGGTGGAAAACCACCCCTGGTTTGTCGCCTGTCAGTTCCACCCGGAGTTCACGTCAACGCCGCGCGATGGCCACCCGCTGTTTACCGGATTCATTAAGGCCGCACTGCAACACCAGCAGGCCTGATCGTCTGGCAGCGCCGACACAATAACAATCAGGCGCTGCTGTGCAGTGTCTGTGGAGGAAAACATGCAGAATAAACATCTCGACGTGGCGGGCCTGAAAGTAGGCAACGATCTGCCCTTTGTCCTCTTTGGTGGCATGAATGTACTGGAATCGCGTGACCTGGCGATGCAGGTTGCGGAAAGCTATGTCGAGGTGTGTGCCGAGCTGGGTATTCCCTACGTGTTCAAGGCGTCTTTTGATAAGGCCAATCGTTCATCAATCCATTCTTACCGCGGCCCGGGCATGGAAGAAGGGCTGAAGATTTTTCAGGAAATCAAACAGACCTTTAATGTTCCGGTGATTACCGACGTTCACGAAGTTCACCAGGCAGGCCCCGTAGCGGAAGTTTGCGATGTGATCCAGCTTCCCGCCTTTCTGGCACGCCAGACTGACCTGGTGGCGGCGATGGCGGCCACCGGCGCTGTGATCAACGTCAAGAAACCCCAGTTTCTCAGTCCGGCGCAAATGAAAAATATTGTCGAGAAATTTGCTGAGTGCGGTAATGAGCAGGTGATGCTTTGCGAACGCGGCAGCAATTTCGGCTACGACAATCTGGTTGTCGATATGCTGGGCTTTCGCACCATGCGTGAAGTCAGCGGCGGGGCGCCTCTGATTTTCGACGTGACCCACGCCCTGCAATGCCGCGATCCCATGGGGGCGGCTTCAGGCGGCCGGCGTCATCAGGTTGCCGAGCTTGGTCGCGCGGGAATGACACAGGGATTGGCGGGCTTGTTCCTCGAGGCGCATCCCGATCCGGATAAAGCACTTTGCGACGGACCCAGCGCATTGCCGCTGTCAGCCTTGAAGCCGTTCCTCGCGCAGATGAAGGCCGTAGACGATCTGATTAAATCGCTGCCGCCCTTGGATATTCGTTAACACTATAAACAGACATGCCGCCCCGGCGCCGCAGGCTGCGGGGAACTGACTTAGGAGATGAGACATGGCAGAAATCGTCGATATTAAAGCCTTTGAGGTGCTGGATTCACGCGGCAACCCAACCGTAGAGGCCGATGTGGTACTGGCTTCCGGCGCTGTGGGCACCGCCTGTGCACCCTCGGGCGCATCGACAGGTTCACGCGAAGCACTGGAGCTGCGCGATGGCGATAAATCCCGCTACTTGGGCAAGGGCGTCACTCAGGCGGTTGCCAACGTCAACACATCTATCCGCGATCTGTTGATCGGCATGGATGCGGAAGACCAGCGTGCCCTCGATCAGGCCATGATCGACGCCGACGGCACTGAGAACAAGGCCAAGTTCGGCGCCAATGCCATTCTGGCGGTTTCTCTGGCAGCGGCGAAAGCTGTCGCCAATGAGAAGGGTATTCCCCTGTATCAGCGCATTGCACAAATCAACGGCACTGAAGGCCAGTACACCATGCCCGTGCCAATGATGAATATTCTCAACGGTGGTGAGCACGCCGACAATAACGTGGACATCCAAGAGTTCATGATTCAGCCGGTTGCTGCAGAAACCTTTGCAGAAGCGCTGCGAGTCGGTGCGGAGATTTTCCACTCGCTGAAAAAGGTTTTGGTAGGTCGCGGCCTGAACACGGCGGTCGGGGATGAGGGCGGTTTTGCGCCCAATCTGCCTTCCAATGAAGCGGCACTGGAAGTGATTGCTGAAGCGGTTGCCAATGCGGGTTACAAGCTGGGTGAAGACGTGACGCTGGCGCTGGACTGCGCGTCGTCAGAGTTTTACAAAGACGGCAAATACAAGCTCAGCGGTGAAGGCAAAGAATTTGATGCGGCGGGCTTTGCCGCCTATCTGGATGGCCTGGCTCAGCGCTACCCGATCATCTCGATTGAAGATGGTATGGACGAGAGCGACTGGGACGGCTGGGCGGCCCTGACCGAACTGGTTGGTGACCGTGTACAGTTGGTGGGCGACGACCTGTTCGTGACCAATACTGCAATCCTGAAGCGCGGTATCGACAACAATATCGCCAATTCGATTCTGATCAAGTTCAATCAGATCGGCTCGTTGAGCGAGACGCTGGACGCGATCAAAATGGCCAAAGATGCTGGCTACACGGCGGTGATTTCTCACCGTAGCGGTGAGACCGAAGACACCACCATCGCCGACCTGGCCGTGGCAACATCTGCCGGTCAGATTAAAACCGGTTCGCTGTGTCGTTCAGACCGCGTTGCCAAATACAACCGCCTGCTGCGTATTGAGGCCGAGCTGGGCGCCGCTTACCGCGGTCGCGACGAGTTCCGTGCCTGAACAGCAAGGTGATAAAGGGGCAGCATCGTCTGCCCCTTGTTAATTCAGGACGCACAATGACCCGTCGCCGCCTGTTGATTTTGCTCCTTGTCATGCTGGTTGCTCTGCAGTTCCGGCTGTGGGTGGGTAGTGGCAGTTGGGAACAGATCGTCAGTCTGCGCCGGGACATCGCGACACAGACTTCCCTCAACGCCGAGCTGCGCAATCGTAATGAGCGCTTGCTGGGAGAGGTCTACAGTTTGAAGCACGATCTCGACAGTATTGAGGAACGTGCGCGTAATGACATGGGCATGATCAAGGAAGGCGAAAGCTTCTACCTGATCATTGAAGAGTAAGGCCGTGAGCTGTTCTCCCGCCATCTGGGCCATTATCCCCGCCGCAGGCCTCGGCAGCCGGTTTGGCGCGTCGCGCCCCAAGCAATATCTCCCCCTCAATGATCGCACGGTGCTGGAGCACAGTATTGATCGTGTACTCAGCGACGACCGTGTTCGTCAGGTACTGGTTGCACTGCACCCAGAAGACAGTGAGTTTGCTGCGTTATCGTGCAGCAGGCTCCCCAGGGTGAGGACGGTTGAAGGTGGCAGCAGCCGTGCGGATTCCGTCGAACAGGCGCTGTTGGCATTAGCTGGTCAGGCGGGCGACGACGACTGGGTACTGGTACACGATGCGGCGCGCCCCTGCCTGAGTGAAGAGGATTTGCTGCGCCTGTTGGATGCCACCTTGAATACCGGGTGCGGCGGGCTGTTGGCGACGCCAGTGGTGGATACGCTAAAGCATCGAGCAGAAAACGCCATTACCACCGTAGATCGGCGAGACCTTTGGCGGGCTCTGACGCCCCAGATCTTTCGCTATCGGCAATTGCTTGATGCTTTGCAGCATTGCCGTCAACAGGGCTTGCTGGTCACGGACGAGGCGTCGGCCATCGAACACTGCGGTGGCGAAGTGTCGTTGGTGAATGGCAGTGCCCGCAATATCAAAATTACCTACCCGGAAGACCTGCCGCTGGCGGCGTTTTTTCTGCAGCAGCGCGACGGGGCATCGGACAATGAGGACAGGTCATGAGCAATATGCGTATCGGCCACGGCTATGATGTCCACCGTTTTGGTGAGGGCGACAGCATCGTGCTCTGTGGTGTCCGCATTCCCCATAGCCATGCGTTGCTGGCCCATTCTGATGGCGATGTGGCGATTCACGCCCTGTGTGACGCCCTGCTCGGTGCCTTGGCGCTGGGGGACATCGGCAAGCACTTTCCCGATACTGATTCGGCCTACAAAGGGGCAGATAGCGCAGTATTATTGGCGCGATGTTATGACTTGCTGCGCGAAGCGGGTTATCAGTTAGCGAATGCGGACCTCACCATCGCCGCGCAGGCGCCAAAACTCTCTCCCTATATTGTTGCGATGCGTGAACGGCTGGCGGGAATATTGCAGGTCGACCTGACACAGGTCAGCGTGAAGGCGACAACAACCGAAAAATTGGGTTTTGTCGGTCGCCAGGAAGGGATCGCCGTCGATGCCGTTGTTCTGCTGGAGCGTATCGACCATGCTGCCTGACTGGCCTCGCGCACTGGGTGGCGTTGACGCCGATGGCATACTGAAGCAGAGTCCCGAGGACTTCAGCGTTGAAGAGTGCTTTGAGGTCGACTTCAGTCACGATGGTGAGTTTGATTGGCTGTGGGTACAAAAGCGTGGTGACAGCACTGAATATGTAGCCAAACGCTTGGCGACCATCGCCGGCGTGCCAGCGAAAGCGGTCACCTATTCGGGTTTAAAGGACCGTCAGGCGGTAACGCAGCAGTGGTTCTGTATTCATTTGCCGGGCAAGCAGGGGCGCGATTGGTCGGGAGTGGCCGAACAGGGAGACGAAGGCGGCTGGCAGGTTTTGCGATTCGGACGGCATCGCCAGAAATTACGTATTGGCAGCCACCGGGCTAACCGCTTTGAATTACGTCTGCGGGATATTCGTGGTGATACGGCCGACATAGAAAAGCGTCTTGAACAGTTGCGCGGTGGCTTCCCTAATTACTTCGGTGAGCAGCGCTTTGGCCGAGCAGGTGACAACGTGGACGCCTGTCGCCGCTGGCTGGCAGGAGAGCTCAGGCCGGGCCGTTTTCAACGGGGTATTTATCTGTCGTCGGCGAGGGCCTATCTGTTCAATACGGTCCTGGCTCGGCGAATTGCGCAGGGGAATTGGCAGCAGCCATTGGATGGCGAACTGTTCAGCTTGCGTGACAGCGGCAGCGTTTTTGCCGCTGAAGTGGACGACGAGATTCGTCGGCGTATGCAGGCGGGGGATATTCATCCAAGCGGACCGTTGTACGGAAGCGAGGGGCGCCACCGGGTTGACGCTGACGTGGCTGAATTGGAATCACAGGTATTTGCGGCAGAGCCTGAACTTTGCGATGGCTTGCGCAGACACGGAATGAAAATGGAGCGCCGCAGTTTGCGAGTGGTGCCCGGCGACCTTATTTGGGAGTGGGAAGAGCCGCAGATGCTAAGGCTGTTATTCACACTTCCGAGGGGCTGTTTCGCCACGGCGCTTGTGCGAGAATTGATTAACGCCTGAAGGCCATAACGTAGAGAAGAGCATAGGTGAGTAGCATTAATCTTCAGGGCATTGGGATGACCTCCCAGCGCACCCGGGACCGCCTGATTGAGCGGCTGCGTTCGCAGGGTATTAGCGATAGCAAGGTGCTTGACATCATTCGCGCGACGCCCCGACATATCTTCCTCGACGAAGCTCTTTCTCACCGCGCCTACGAAGACAGCGCGCTGCCCATCGGCTTTCAGCAAACCCTCTCCCAACCTTATATTGTCGCTCGCATGACGGAGTTGTTGCTTGCGCTTGGGCCGCGTGAACGCGTGTTGGAGGTGGGCACTGGGTCGGGCTACCAAACGGCCATACTTGCGCAGCTGGTGGACCGGGTGTTCAGTGTTGAGCGTATCCGGCCACTTCAGGAGAAAGCCCGACAGCGTCTGCGTCATCTTAAATTGCACAATGTACATCTGCGTCACGCTGATGGCGGCATGGGCTGGCCTCAACGTGGACCGTTCGATGCGATCCTGTCAGCGGCGGCGCCGGAAGTGGTGCCTCAGGAGTTGCTGGACCAGTTGGCCGTGGGAGGCCGCCTGGTGATCCCCGTCGGCAAACAGGGACAGCAGCAGAGTCTGTATGTTTACGACCGGCACGAAGACGGTTTTGACGAACAGTGTATTGAGCCGGTTATGTTTGTGCCGATGGTAGGTGGTGTCGTTGCCTGATTCGCAGAACAAGAGTTCAGGTGGTTTGCGCGGCGGTATTTTCCTGCGGGGCGTGGCAATGGGGGCGGCAGATATTGTCCCCGGCGTGTCTGGCGGCACCATCGCATTCATCACCGGCATCTATGATCAGCTGATCGATAGCCTGAAGGCCTGCAACCTCGCAGCGCTGAAATTGCTGTTCAGCAACGGCCCAGCGGCCGCTTGGCAATACGTGAACGGTGGTTTCCTGCTCAGCCTCTTGTTGGGGATTGGTTTGAGCGTATTGTCTCTGGCGCGTGGGATTTCCTGGGCGCTGCACCACCATCCGCTGCTGATGGCATCCTTTTTCTTTGGTTTGATTCTGGCGTCGGCGCTGCTGGTTTACCGGCAGATTCCTCATGCGCGAGGGGCCTGGCTGTATTTGCTCGCAGGAGTGGGCTTTGCCTTGCTGATTTCCGTCGTCAGACCGGGTGAAATGCCCGTCAATGCGTTGACCGTTTTTGGCGCGGGTGCGCTGGCAATTTGCGCGATGATTTTACCGGGTATTTCAGGCAGTTTTATTCTGCTGCTGCTCGGCATGTACGAGCCGGTCATTCAGGCGATTAAATCACTGGATATGGGGATGATTGCGCTGTTCATGCTGGGTTGTGCGACAGGGCTGATGGCCTTTGTTCGGTTACTCAGCTACCTGATGCATCAACATCGCGGCCCCTTGTTGGCGGTGTTGACCGGGGTGCTGCTCGGGTCGTTGTCCATTATCTGGCCTTGGAAGCTGACCGGAAGCGGGCAGTTGCTCGGCGATGAGCACAGCCTTGATTGGCATAATGTACTGCCGGGAGACTACGCTGCTCAGGCTGACCCACAGTGGCTGTTTTGTCTGGGCTTGATGGTCGTTGGCTTTGTGCTGGTACTGTTCATTGAGACGGTAGCCCGTCGTGATTAGTCGATATTTGCTGATTTTTTAAGATTATTTTTATCTAAACGGTTAGTCTGTAAAGTACATAAAGTAATCAATAAGCGGTGACAGTTCGGCCTACGTCGTGATGCAAGGAGTCTCCGCGACGTCCATTCATCCAGAAAGGGAGTTTTAACGCGTGCAGGTGCGCACCACGTGAAGCCGTTCGGACACAGAGCCTGGCTCCTCGTGCTCCTGGCTGCCTTGGTTGGCTGTGCCGGGCCTCATCGTCCTGCGCCTGTCTATGACCGTTATAACCCTGCCGAGAAGGCGCCTCCATACTACGTTGTCAGCCGCGGCGATACGCTGTTTTCTATAGCTTGGCGCTACGGTTTCGACGTTAAGCGGTTAGCGAACGCTAACAATATCGCACCGCCCTATACCATTTTTCCGGGTCAGGTCATTGAGCTGAAAGAGAGCTCGGCATCGGTGGCTGCGAAGCCGAAACCGGCGTCGCTCGCAAAGGCTGTGACGACTCCGTCAGCAAAACCTTCTGCCAATGTTGCCAAGGCACCCGTTCCGACTGTGCCCAAACCCAAGCCTAAGCCGACCACTCCCGCCTTCAGTAGCGAATCCTGGCGCTGGCCAGTACACGGTCCGCTGGTTAGGCGTTTCGTTGCCTCTGGTCAGGCCCACAAGGGTATTGATATCAAAGGCAAAATGGGTGAGCCTGTAAAAGCATCGCGCAGTGGAGTGGTGGTGTATGCAGGCAGTGGGCTGGTGGGCTACGGCAATCTGCTGATACTGAAACACTCCGAGCGTTACTTGAGTGCCTACGGGCATAATCGACGTTTATTGGTCAAAGAGGGAGAGCAAGTCAAAGCGGGTCAGACGATCGCCGAATTGGGCGACAGCGGCACTGACTCGGCGAAATTACATTTTGAAGTTCGAGTAAACGGAAAACCGGTGGACCCGCTTAAATTATTGCCTCGGCGTTGATTGCCGGAGCGCAAGCAGGGCAGGCCCGCCAAAGTCGAAAAAAATAACAAACCTAGTGATAAGGATTCGACGATGCGGTTAGATCAATCGAACAAGCAGAAACAGCGTTCCGTAAAACCTCTCGCGGGCACAGATATCGACGCAAAGGAAGGCGTGGAACCCGGAATCAGTCGACTGAAGCGCAGTCGGCATCAAACCGAGCTGGATGTAACCCAGCTGTACCTAAACGAAATTGGCTACTCTCCGCTATTAACTGCTGAAGAAGAGGTCCACTTTGCTCGTCTGGCGCGCAAGGGTGACGAGGCGGGACGCAAGCGTATGATTGAGAGCAACTTGCGCTTGGTGGTGAAAATCGCCCGACGCTATCTCAATCGCGGGCTGACTCTGTTGGATCTGGTGGAAGAGGGGAACCTCGGCCTGATTCGAGCGGTTGAAAAATTTGATCCAGAGCGAGGCTTTCGTTTTTCTACCTATGCGACGTGGTGGATTCGCCAGACCATTGAGCGGGCAATTATGAATCAGACCCGCACCATTCGTTTGCCGATACATGTGGTCAAAGAGCTGAACAGTTATTTGCGCGCCGAGCGCGAGCTGAGTCAGAAACTCGACCACATGCCTTCTCCTGAGGAAATGGCTCGAGAGCTAGACCGGCCTGTAGCCGAGGCCAAGCGTCTGTGCAGCCTGAAAGAGCGGGTAGGGTCCGTCGATGTGCCCCTTGCTCAGGATTCTGATCAAGTTTTGCTTGATACCATTGCCGATAATCAGGCGCTGAATCCCAGCGAGATCCTTCAAAACGAAGATATCTCTGACTGTATTGACCATTGGCTGGATGAGCTGACAGAGAAGCAGTGCGAGGTGGTATTGCGGCGCTTTGGTCTGCGCGGGCACGAACCCTCGACGCTGGAAGAGGTCGGGCGCGAGATCGGGCTTACCCGTGAGCGCGTGAGGCAAATTCAGGTCGAGGCACTGAAAAGTCTGCGTGGTATGTTTGAAAGCAACGGCTTGAGTGCGCAGGCCTTGTTTGCAGAGGAAAACAACTGACGGTTTGCTGTCACGCGCAACAGACGGGCAATAAAAAAGGCGACCCTGAGGTCGCCTTTTTGCTATAGCAAGATAGTACGAAAAATAGTACTTACGGCAGCAGGTGCTTAACGCCGTCGCGCTCTTCCGCCAGTTCTTGCTCAGTGGCTTCCATTTTGGAGCGGCTGAAGTCGTTAACGTCAACGCCTTGCACAATTTCCCACTCGCCATCTTTGCAGCGGCAGGGGAAGGAGTAGATCAGGCCTTCCTGAATGCCGTAGCTGCCATCGCTGTATACGCCCATAGATACCCAGTCGTCGCCGTCAGTGCCCAGCGCCCAGCTGCGTACATGGTCGATCGCCGCGTTGGCTGCAGAGGCGGCAGAAGACGCGCCGCGGGCTTTAATGATGGCGGCGCCGCGCTGTTGCACGGTCGGGATAAAGTCATTTTCCAGCCAGTCCTGGTCAACCAGGTCTGACGCTGTTTTGCCGTCGACTTTGGCATTGAACAGGTCAGGGTACTGGGTCGCTGAGTGGTTACCCCAGATAGTCATGTTGGTCACGTCGTTAACCGTTTTGCCGGTCTTCTGCGCGATTTGTGTCATGGCACGGTTGTGGTCCAGACGAGTCATCGCAGTGAAGTTGCGGGGGCTGATTGACGGCGCGTTGCGCTGAGTGATCAGAGCGTTAGTGTTAGCGGGGTTGCCAACGACCAGGACTTTGATGTTTTTGCTGGCGTTCTCGTCAATGGCTTTACCTTGAACGGAGAAGATTGCCGCATTGGCTTCCAGCAAGTCTTTACGCTCCATGCCGGGACCACGGGGGCGCGCGCCAACCAGCAGGGCGTAATCGGCGTCTTTGAAGCCGACGTTCGGGTCGTCAGTGCATACCACGCCGCTCAGCAGTGGGAAGGCACAGTCTTCAAGTTCCATCTTGACGCCTTCAAGCGCGTCCAGAGCAGGAGTAATGTCCAGCAGTTGCAGAATGACGGGCTGGTCGTCGCCCAGCATGGCGCCTGAGGCGATGCGGAAAAGCAGTGCGTAGCCGATCTGGCCTGCTGCACCGGTAACGGTGACACGAACGGGTTGTTTCATGGAGCGTTCCCTTTCTGGTGATTGTTTGGTGTAAGCCTTTGTGAGCGGGTGCGACCGGATGTGGATTACACAATCCGGCATGCACCCGTGCCGGGGTCTGGCCGTGTAGATAACACCTCATGCCAGCAGATTTTGGCGCGCTAATGATAGACAGCTGGGCGCCGGATTACCAGTCAGGGCGTCGCTTTCAGCAGGATTTGCCGGATTTTTTACCGTCGCTGGCTGAGATTTGGTCAACTCTATATAATGCGGCGCTTCCGTAATCCCGACGATAGGCAGTTAGGCGATATGTTTCCCGCTTCCGACAATCAGGCAATGCCCAAGCTTGAATTCAACAAGCTGCAAAAGCGTCTGCGGCGTCATACCGGTCAGGCGATTGAAGACTATCGCATGATTGAAGACGGCGATCGCGTCATGGTCTGTCTGTCAGGTGGGAAATTATGTCCGGTAAATATCTTGTAAACATTGGCTGAGAGCTGCCAACTGTGCTGCTAGGGTTATTGCATCTGTCACGACATGCTAATCTTGTTGGTATTACCTAGTTTTTCTCTTTTCTCTTTTCTCCGTTTGTAGTTGACCCTCACTGTTGATTGATTATTTTTGACAAAATGTAAGCTTCAGCATACAGTCGTATAAAAATTATTGCCCGGTGCGATTTGTCAAGAATGCTTGATGCGACCTTGAAGCGTTACAAATGGAATAAGAAGACCTTCTTCGCCATCGTTAATGGACATTCATGCCCGTTCGAGCCGTACGTTTCGGCATATCTCAATACGCTCAGTTCATACGCAAATAGCACACAGCACCGTTACGGCAGAGATCTGCTATTCATCCTCAAGTACTTTGATCGAAAGGGCATTGATCTGACTGGCCGAATAGCCTCCGGCGACCTGATTAGCATGGCTGAGTATTCGGATTTTCATACGCAGTGTGCCTTGAGCTCTGATATCGACCTTGACTCAAAGGTGGTTCCGCTCTTGTCCCACGCTGAGAGCAAAACGTTCAGGAATATCATGGCGTCAAACAACTTTGTCGCCAGCAAGGTCTCCAGCGAGACTCAGCGTGGACGACTGAACCGGCTTCGAAGCTATATAACGTGGTTGTTTGAGCAATTCCATGATCCACTTTCCGTCGGTGAGAAGCTCGAACGCAATTTCGAGAAATTAACAATGAAGATGCTCCAAGATGAGCGTTCATTGAATGTCGTTGAGGCGCATGTGAATCGACACCCAACTAAAGATGCGATTCCGCCAGACGTCTTTTGCAAGTTAATTGAGATCATTCGACCATCGTCCCCTAACAACCCATTCACCCAACGTAACCGATTGCGGAACTACCTGGTCGTCACATTACTTCTCGACACGGGTATTCGGCGAGGCGCACTGGCAAAGTTAAAGATATCGGATCTACGCTCTGACAGCTCCGGTGCGGCGCTTTGGATTTATCCAGAGCGCGATGACGTATCGGACCCACGGTTGGAAAGACCGAACCAAAAAACCAAAGCTCACCTCGCGGCGCTGAACCCCACGGTCATGGATGCCCTTTTGTTCTACATAGAAAGTGACCGGAAACTGATATGCGGATCAGCCGAGAACGACTTTGTCTTTGTAAGTAACAGCAATGCGAAGGGCACAAAAGGACAGCCTCTTGCTGCGAAATCAATCAATGAAGTGTTCTTCACGCTTTCAAAGGTGCTTGGTTACCGCGTACACCCACATTTGATGCGGCACATGTGGAACGACCTTTTTGATGACAATAGCGATCATCAGAACTTCACATCACAACAGGTTGAAGATGCCAGAAAGTACGCAATGGGGTGGTCCGCTAACTCGGCAATGTCGGACATATACAACGATCGAAGAACCTATCAGAAAGTTCGGAAAATCATGCAGTCCCACCAAGATCGTGTGGATGGTGCGAAATGAATGCCCTGTTGCAACAGGCAATGCGGTCGCATGAGCCAAACACAATTACCGCTCAAAGCGGCCTTAAAGTTGACGTAACCGCCGATTCTTGGCAGCTGCTCGCGACGACCAGTAAAGGTTGGAAGTTTGATATGAGCTGGGTCTGGAATACGGCTATTTCGGATGAAGACAGAAGCGACATGCTAACGGTCTATTCGCACTACGCGACGTCGAAGGCTGCCGGTACGACCTCAACAATTGTATCTAATACCAAACTATACCTATCATCAGGAATCCCACCGTTGATTAAGTTGAGGTCGCTGTGGAGCGGCCTTCCGGTGTCTCATAAGAAGGGGCTTAACCAATTCTTTGGCACGCTTTGCAAACTTGGATACAAGCAATACAACGATTACCACGGATTCACGAAAGCCAACTTGGACAAGGAAAAAACACTCACATTTGATTCGAAAAGAGGTGCGCTAAGTCACCAAGAGTTTGATAGCTTTTGCGCCGCTTTGAACCTGCGCCTCCAGTCGATTGACTGGAATGCAGACCGCTCGCTCGAATTTTTCCAATCACAATCCTTCAGCCAAATTTGCCGTTCCATTAGTAATAAACTAGCGGCAATCACTGTTCGTCGCCCCATACAATTGTCGATGCTCAAATGGATAGATGTGATTCCAGTAGGCAGTGGGTTTGAAGACCAACGAATCGACCCATCCCAGGAAGTTGGAAATATTGGCATCGACCAACTCCAGATAAGGTTTTTTCATGCAAAGGCTAGCGGCAGATCGTGGAGGACGGCACCAGAGAGGTTCCCGGTTGCTCTCAACGCGCAAAGCTCAGAGCTAATCGCCAGTTACAAACGGCTCTATATGCATGGTGTCCAGCTCTGGCTGAAAAATAGCGGTTGTCCGGTCACCCATGAAGAGACGCGTGATTTTTTGCCTCATATGCCGATGTTCCCGTTAACTGGCTTGTTCAATGAAAATATTGGCTCGATTGAGAGCTTGAGGTCGCTGTTTACTCAAGAGTCTCGTGGATTTCATGTCAACGAATCTGCAATAGCGATGAGCATGAGATACGTTGCAGCTGAATCCAGCCGGACGAAGGATTGCACAGTGACGTCGAACAGAATTCGGCATACAGTGCTGACTCGGGGCGCACAGGCGGGCTACACCGCAGCGACGTTAGCAAAGATCACAGGAGTTACTGAGCCCGCGGCTCGGCATTACATTGACCTTGACTACCGATCGCGTCGGATGATCGACGAACTCTATGATGGATCGGAGTTTTTAGCTGCTGTATTCAGCGATCCACTGGAGAGAGTCTCAGGCAAAGATGCGGAGGTCCTCGATCATCAGTTCAACAGCGTCGGCGGCATAAGAGATAAGCAAAGTTGCAACTCTTGCTCGGCTGTTACCGGGCGACCGATTGGCTGCTACGGGTGCAACAACTTTCGACCAATTCTGGAAGCTGATCACGCCGGAGTGCTTGAGCTGGCTGAACAGAAGCTGGCAGCCAATAGCAAAAAGCTACTTTCGCCCGTCGAAAAGCTCAGTGTGGAGAAGCTTACAAAACAGGTCGCGTGGATCAAGCGAACGATAGACGTGTGTAATCAAGTGCTGGAGGTACGACGTGGCGTTGAATAAGTACCTTGTCCGTACTCATGCACTAATTCAAAAGTACAAGGATGAAGCGCCCTTCAAGCAGTTCCAAAACCTAGATGGCCAATTGGCAACTTTCGATAATCTTGTCTGGTTTTACATTGATCCAAACAATGGCAAGAGAACTCGGATTTTAACCGGAAGGCACGGCACAAGAGGATCTGGATCGGCAGGTTCAGCCCCTAAATACGCATTGCCAGAGCCATACGGAGACTTGTTGAAGGTTTTCGTGATTGAGGCGTTTAATGCCTCTGTTTTCGCCTCGGAGATACAGGCACGTATCGGAGCGGCGCGATACTTACTCACAAACATGCAGGGTAACCTCCATACACAAACAGGATCAACGATCATCGAATGTTTCGGGGAGACTAGGCTTGATCGGATGGTGGTATTCCTTGAGTTCTGTGAGCGACAAGGGCTGATGCCTCGTGCATCCGATCAGGTTCGTCGTAATATCAGGGATAAACGTGATCGGACGGGTCACAGTGTCGAAGCCACCCGCAGAGAGAAAATGGCCAATGAGGAGGTCATAAGAGCTGCTGGGAACATATATGCAAAAACAATCACCAGTCTCAAACAAGGAAATGCCGGACAAGGCTGTTTTCGAGATGCATTGACTACATTTATTGTTTTGCTTTGCTGCGCATCACCGAATCGAGCCGGGGCTGAAGTGCCACTTCTTGTCAATCAGAAGCTCCAAAGTTATTCAGAGGATGGTCGAGCAGATGTTTTTTATCTTGATTGGCCGGGTAGCAAAGGCTATCAAGACAATCGAACCCATATTCTTTCGGCACTTAGCGGTCATGTTGAGAAAGGGATAAACTACTTCTCAAAAGCCTGTCAGCCAGGTCGAATCGTAGCTTCCTATTACTCTCGGCCAGACCAAACACTTGGGCAGCTACTAAAAGGGTTTCCAATCGACCCGGAAAGAAAAGTGCGTATAGACCTGAATCGTAAACCTCATCTTTTCACTTTAGGTTACGCATTAGGTTTCTATGACGTTGATACAGAAGTTCATGTATTTATTCATGACGCTGAAGATCAGGGGGCACCGTACGAAAGAAGCAGACCGATAAAACTAGCCACACGCAAGAGCTGCTGGAAGTCCAAGTACATATTCGAACTGCAGATAGAGGATGAAATTTCATCAAACGCGATGAGATTGGCAAAACGACCCGGTATTGAGCGTTTGTTGGGAGTCAATTTTAGTTTTTCTCAGGCTCCGAGGTTTGACCCAAATCAGAATCGTTTAATTTCTATTGGACAGCTTGAGAAAGTAGTGCGTGATTTGCAGAGAGAGGCATTCCCCAGCTTCCCTGCAGGTTTTTCTACTGGTGATTTGAATAGCGTCAAAATGGACGTTGCACTCTTCTGTGTTTTAGGTCATCAGTTCTTTAAGAACGGCGCTAATAGAAAAAGGGGAGGCGTGCCAGGCCAGCAGGGATACTACCATATACTGACCCCGCGCTCTCTTTCAACGATGGCTAGTTGGGGGCTTGGTAAAAGTGGTGATATTTTCCTACGTCACGGTTTCAGTTCTAACTACTTTCTGAATCTACATCAACTCCGTCACTATACGAATACCATTGCCGACAAAAGCGGTATTCCCAACGAAGTCTTGACAGCTTGGTCGGGTCGCAAAAGTCGCGAGCAAACATACGAGTACATTCATACCAGCCATGCTGAGCGCAGTTCAAGAGTGGCGGGCGTTCAGAAAAAGGCGACCGAAACCACCCAACCGATTCGCTGGGTCTCAAGCAACGAAATTGCGCGGGAATTTAACTTGCCCGCAAGTGTTACTTCGACGGGTCTTTGCACTCAGAATCTGGTTGTGATTCCGTGCGAATACCTGAACGATTTTGTATCGAGTTGCTTCATGTGTCCGAATGCCTGCCATGTAGCTGGAGATGGTGACGCTATCGATACACTCGAAAAGGACTGTCAATTCCAGCACCGGCGCCTGGAGGCGGTTAAAAATGATAATCGCCTCGGTGCCTCACGTGCAATGCAGGAGTGGTTCGTTCTCCATAACTTTAATACACAAGTCCTAGCTCAGCTCGTCCAGCTAATGAAAGATATGCCAGTCGGCACTGTGATCTCTTTCAGTGAAAAAGCTCGACAGTTCAATCTCCTCGATGCTAAGTCCAAGAAACTTACACAAGTTTTGGCCAAGCTTACGGATTCCCATAAGGATTTGCAGAACGCTCTTGCAAGACAAGAAAAGGCTACAGACGAGCCTCGCTCCAATAGAGATTTGAAGGAATTAATGGCCAAATACAGCCTTGCGGAGACAGAGTAAATGGCGCTACCCAGCATCTCAGCGCAAGACCAGCGGCGTATCGAGCGACTGATTTCCAACTGGAAAGGCAAACTGACTTGGAAACTGCTTGCGAAGGCGATTGAGCTTGAACTGGAGATCAAAACAACACGCCAAACGCTTTGTACCTATAGAGGAATTTACACTGCTTATTCGAACCGAAAAAGCGACCTTCGCGGCGTTACTCCTGAGGTTGTGGCTAGCATCACTCGGTCAGATATTAATGCCCAGGAGCGCATAGCACGCCTCGAAAAGGAAGTTCGCGATTTGGAAGAAAAGAACGCCCAACAATTACGAATGATTGATCGTATTTTTGCCAACGCAACCGCTATTCCGAATCTTGACCTTCGAGATCTCGTAAAGGAAAGACCTGAAGAACTTAATGTGAGACCGAAAGTATGACAAACGCTGGAAAACGCCTTAAAAAGATATATCGTTTGGTAGGGAGAGCCGTTTCAGATTATCAAATGATAGAGGATGGCGATAAAATTATGGCGGCGATAAGTGGGGGGAAAGACTCATTTTTAATGCTAGATGCACTGCTGCACTTACAGCGAGTCGCAAAAGTAAAATTTGAGGTTGTTGCTGTAAATATGGATCAAAAACAACCAGGCTTCCCTGAGGATGTGCTTCCAAGATATTTGGAAGAAAACAATATCCCATACTTTATTCTGGAAAAAGATACCTATTCTATCGTCAAAGCGAAAGTTCCAGAGGGAAAGACAACTTGTGCGCTCTGTAGTCGCCTGAGAAGGGGCAGCCTTTACGGTTTTTCGGAAGAGATCGGGGCAACAAAAATTGCTCTGGGTCATCACATGGACGACATTGTTGAGACAATGTTTCTCAATATGTTTTTTCAGGCTAAATTATCAGCTATGCCGCCAAAATTGTTGAGCGACGACAAGCGGAATATCATTATCCGTCCTCTTGCATATTGTCGTGAAAAAGATATCGAAAAGGTTGCTAGGGATCGAGCCTATCCGATAATACCCTGCAATTTGTGTGGTTCCCAAGAAGGCTTAAAGCGCCAAGCAGCCAAAACAATGTTGGAAGAGTGGGACGCACAAGACCCGGATCGTGTGGTTAATATTTTCCGCAGTCTTCAGACGGTTAAGCCCTCTCAGCTTGCCGACACTAGTCTATTTGACTTTGCCTCGCTCCATATTGAGCGTCCTGCTCTGATACCCGTAACAAATCTTGCGGACGAGGTGAATACTGAAAGCCTCTTGAAGGAAGCCTAGAGGCGTAATGATAGTAACGTTTCGGGCAATTGCGTTGGCGGGGGAGCTATGAGGCTCCCCAGTCTAGGGAAAGGTTTACGCAAGTTCTGATATTCAATTTCTAGAGTAATACTCTAAATTGCCTCTTGTCGGCATCCGATGATTTCAGGATACGGTACTCCATCCCGCTTGCCACCGCGATTTGCTGGGCAAAGTCCTTCTTGGCCTGTACAACAGCGTCCTCGATCTGGTTGTCGGCCTTCACCTCGACGATAACGTACTTCAGGCTGCCATCTGCTTCTTCACGTTGAAAAATGAAGTCAGGGTAGTAGCTGCGCACAGTCCGTGAATCGGGGTCGATGTACTGTATGAAGAAATCGGACTGGCCGTGTGTCAGCATTCCGGTGAAGTAGAGCTTTTTGACACGCTTCTCGCGTAGCAGATCCCAGAATAGCCAGTTCTCCGAGCCGGAGTCGAAGCAGTAGGTGTCGAGGTGGAAGCTCTTGGCGCGCTCTTCATCGTTGATCTTCTCGTCGTGCATCCGAACGATCTTATCCTTCGCCGCCGACATCTCGTAGTAGCCGTTCGGGGGCAGCTTAATCAGATCGACCTCGTGCTCCTCGGTTTGCTGCGATTCGTCCAAGTCGTAGAGCTGGCGGAACAGGCGCGGTATGATTTCGTCGTAGAGAAGCTCGTTGAACTCATTGGTGATGGCCACCAGCTCGTCGGAACCCTCTTTCGTCTTGGCTAGCAGTTCCTCGATCTCCAGCGGACACCGGTTCAGATAGCGGGATACCTCGGCCACAAGCGATAGTTGTGAGAAGGTTCGCTTCTTCCGGCGCGATGTGAGATCAAAGGTGCGGCTGCCGGAAGCGAGTGCCGCGTCGACGGCGGTCAAACCATCCTGCTGAGTTTCGATCAGACGGTATTTCTCGACCAGTTCGCCCCACTTCTGCGCATCCGCTCGCTCGGGCATCAACGCTTGCCCCGTCAACAACTGCTTTTCGCGTATCTCGTATTGCTTTCGCACACGCACTAGCTTGATCTTGACCGGCGGCTCAACCACGCGCACCTCCACGCGCTCCTTGTCCTTGCCGGTTTTCTGCAGCTCGTCCGCGCTGATGCGGAAGTTCTGCTGCAGCTCGTCGTTCAGGGTGTTGAGGTTGTCCTCGGAGAGGAAGACATTACCAGTGTGCTGAGCCTGCCCGATAGCCCTTAGACAGCGCATGGTGGCTTGAAGTACGAATACCTTCGATTTAGGCGAACGAAATAGTCCAACGCCAAACAGCGAGCGGCAGTTCCAGCCTTCCCGGCCCTTGTTGACCAGCAGGATGAACTGCTTTTCCGATCCTTCGGTGTCGAGCCGGTTAAATTCGCGGATGTCATCGTTAGTGGTAATCTTGCTGTCACCCACGTTGATCAGAATACGCGAGGTCGGGATGCCGTGTTTGAGAAGCGCTCGCTCCACAGCAGGTTTCAGCTCTTCGGTCAGCTCTTCAACTGTTGCGGCGAAGAACGCCAGTTTGGGCAGCAAGCCTTCCGGGCGCAGTTCGCCAGACTCTTTCAGGAAGTTCTCGATGGCGATGTCGACAAACTCGTCAGTGCGGGTGTTGGCGTAGCCGTGGAGCGTAACCTTCTTGAGGAAGTGTAGTGGTCAAGTAAAACTGGCCACGGGTTTATAAGTTTTCCAGTACATACTTT